>CAJPFZ010000600.1 GCA_905339355.1 Burkholderiaceae bacterium | reverse complement strand
AGCATTGTTGGATGGGCAAATTCCTCCACCGCGCCAAGGCCAGCACCTGCATTGAGCAGCAATGTGCGGCATAGCTGGGCAGTTCAGCTTCCGGGCTGAACCCGCCGACAAGGCGGCGTTGGCGGCGATGATCGGTGCGCTCTCGCACCGCGGGCCCGACGGCTCGTCGACCTTTGCCGAGGGCCCCGTCGGCCTGGCGCATGCGCGGCTGTCGATCATCGACCTGGCCGGCGGCTGGCAGCCCATTGCCAACGAAGACGAGACCGTGTGGGTCGTCTTCAACGGAGAGATCTTCAACTTCGTCGAGCTCAGACGGCAGCTCGAGCAGCGCGGGCACCGCTTTCGCACCCATTCCGACACCGAAGTCATCGTCCACCTGTACGAGGATCTGGGCGACGACTTCGTCGACGAGCTGAACGGCCAGTTCGCCATTGCACTGTGGGATCGCTCGCGCCAGCGGCTGGTGCTGGCGCGCGATCGCACCGGAATCCGCCCGCTGTTCTACACGCAGGTGGACGGGCGCTTGCTGTTCGCATCCGAAGTGAAGGCGCTCTTCACACAGCGGGCCGTGCCGCGCCGGCTCGATCTCGAAGGCCTCGCGTCGACCTTCACGTACTGGTCGGTACTGCCGCCCAAGACGGTGTTCGACGGCGTGTTCAGCCTTCCGCCCGGCCACCGAATGACGGTCGACGCCGCCGGCATGCGCACCGAGCGCTACTGGGATTGGCAATTCCCAGAGGCGATGCCGCCGGCACGCCGCGAGGAGGAGTGCGCCGAGGAGCTTCATGCGCTGCTGCTCGACGCGGTCAGGCTGCAGCTTCGCTCTGACGTGCCGGTGGGCGCGTACCTGAGCGGGGGGCTCGACTCCTCGATCATCACGACGATCATCAAGAACCACACCGACACGCCGCTGCGCAGCTTTTCGCTCACCTTCGAGGACGCCGAGTTCGACGAGAGCCGGCACCAGATCGAACTCGCGGAGTTCCTGGGAACGCAGCACTCGGCGCGCATGTGCCGGCGCGCCGACATCGGCAACGCGTTTGCGCGGGCCGTGTGGCACGCCGAAACGCCGCTGGTGCGCACCGCGCCTGCGCCGATGATGCTGCTCGCCGACAGCGTTCGCGCGGCCGGCTACAAGGTGGTGCTCACCGGGGAGGGTGCCGACGAGGTGTTCGGCGGATACGACCTCTTCAAGGAGGCGAAGGTGCGCCGCTTTCTCGCGCGCGCGCCGCAGTCCAAGTGGCGCGGTCGCATGCTCGAGCGGCTGTACCCCTATCTGCAGAACTCTCCCGCCGCCGGCCGTGCCTTCACCCAGCGATTCTTCAGCGAAGGGCTCGACCAGATTGCTGAGCCCTGGTTCGCGCACATTCCGCGCATGACGACGACGCGTCGCACGCTGCAGTTCCTGCGGCCGGAGCTGCAACCCGCGGCGCTGGGCTGGGACCCCAAAGCCGCGCTGCGCGCGACGCTGCCCGAGGGCATCGAACGCTGGCTGCCGCAAGGGCGCGACCAGTACGTCGAGGCGCACACGCTGATGTCGGGCTACCTGCTCTCGTCGCAGGGGGACCGCATGGCCATGGCCGCATCGATCGAGGCGCGCTTCCCCTTCCTCGATCACCGGGTGATCGAGTTCGCCAACCGCCTGCCGCCGCAGCTCAAGCTGCGCGGGCTGACCGAGAAGTACATCCTGAAGAAGGCCATGCAGCGCGAGCTTCCGCCTTCGATCACCAAGCGCACCAAGCAGCCGTACCGCTCTCCGGACAGCTCCAGCTTCTTCCGCGATGGCCAGCCGATCGAACAGGTCGCGGAGCTGCTGAGCCCGAGCCGCATCGATGCAGCGGGGGTGTTCGACGCGGGGGCGGTCGGCAAGCTGATGGAGAAGTGCCGCCTCGGGCGGGCACTCGGCTTCGGCGACAACATGGCCTTCGTCGGCGTGCTGTCGACGATGCTGCTGCACGAGCAGTTCATCGCACCCGCCGCCGGACCGCGGCAGCTGGCGGCAAGCTGACCGCGATGCTGCTGCACTCGCATTTCGAAGAGACCTGCCGCCGCCTGCCGCACAAGCTGGCGCTGGTGTGCGGCGAGCAGCGCCTGAGCTATGGCGAACTTGCCGAGCGGGTCGAGGGGCTCGCCGCCACGCTGCAGCAGCGTGGCGTGCGGCGCGGTGACCGCGTGGCGCTGTACCTCGACAGCAGCATCGACTTCGCCGTGGCGGTGCACGCGGTGCTGCGTATCGGCGGCGTCTTCATGCCGATCTCGTCGCTCACGAAGCGAGAGAAGCTCGCCTACATGCTCAACGACACGCGGGCGTCGGCGCTGCTGACGCAGCAGCGCCTCGCCGATGCGTGGCGGCATGCGGTCGATGCGAGTCCGAGCGTGCACACCTGTGTCGTGCGCGATCCCGCTGCCGGCGACGGCGACGGCGTCGTGGCATGGCCCGAGGGGCGCGCCGGCGACGTGGCGCCGACGCCGCTGATCGACCAGGATCTCGCCGCGATCATCTACACCTCCGGAACGACGGGGCTGCCCAAGGGGGTGATGCTGTCGCACCTGAACATGTGTTCGGCGTGGCGTTCGGTGCAGTCGTACCTGGGGCTGCGCGAAGACGACGTCATCGGCCTGGCGCTCTCGCCGGCATTCAGCTACGGGCTCTATCACGTGCTCATGGGGCTGGGCCTCGGCGCCACGGTCGTGCTGGAGCGGGCAGCCTCGTTCCCGGTGAAGGTCATGGAGGGCTTGGTGCGCGAGCGCGTCAGCGTGTTTCCCGGCCTGCCCACGCTCTTCTCGTCCCTGCTCGGCTTGTCCAACCTCTCGGCGTACGACTTGTCGGCCGTGCGCATCGTCACCAACGCGGCGGCCGCGCTGCCCGACGAACTCTCGCGCCGGCTGCGCGAGGCGCTGCCCAACGCGCGGCTGTACTCGATGTACGGCATGACCGAGTGCAAGCGGATCAGCTACCTGCCGCCAGAAGAGCTGGCGCACCGCCCGACGAGCGTCGGGCGCGGCATGGCGAACCAGGAGTACTGGCTCGTCGACGAGCAGGGACAGCGACTGCCCAACGGCTCCGTCGGCCAACTGGTCGTGCGCGGCTCGCACGTGATGCGCGGCTACTGGGAGAAGCCGGAGGAGACGGCCGAACGCCTCAAGCCCGGCCCCACACCGGGCGAACGCGTGCTGTACACCGGCGACATCTTCCGCACCGACGACGAAGGCTGGCTCTATTTCGTGGCACGCGGCGACGACATCATCAAGAGCCGCGGCGAGAAGGTTGCGCCGCGGGAGGTGGAGAACGCCATCTACGCGATCGAGGGCGTCGTGGACTGCGCGGTGATCGGCGTGCCCGACGAACTTCTTGGCCAGGCCGTCAAGGCCTTCGTGACGGTCAAGCCGGGTTGCGCGCTGACCGAGCGCGAGATCATTCGCCATTGCCTGGCGACCCTCGAAAACTACATGGCGCCGAAGTCCGTCAGCTTCGTCGCCGAATTGCCGCGCACCGACTCAGGCAAGATCCGCAAAGTGGACTTGCGTTGAGCGCGCCCCCATCGAATCGAAGAAGGCCCATGAGGACGACATGACCGACACCAAGGCGCAGCTGCGCAACTACATCCAGGACAACTTCATCATGGGCGCGGCGGCAGCCAAGTTCAGCGATGCCGATTCGTTCATGGAACACGCGATTCTCGACTCGACGGGTTTCCTCGAGCTGATCACCTACCTGGAGGAGAGCTTCGGCATCGCTGTCGGCGATGAAGAGATGATCCCGGAGAACCTCGACTCGATCGACAACCTCGTGGCCTTCATCGGCCGCAAACGCGCCGCCTGAGGCGGTGCTCCACAAGAAAGGAGGGCCTATGAGCGACAAGCTGGGACCCGAAGTGCTGCAGCTCGACTACGCTGCCGAGGCCGACCGCATCGCGCACTGGATGCGCGACACGGTCGCCAACACCCTGCACCGCCGCGGCGTCGTGATCGCGATGTCCGGCGGCATCGACAGTTCCGCCTGCGCCGCGCTCGCGGTGCGCGCGCTGGGGCCGAAGCGGGTGTTCGGCCTGCTGCTGCCGGAACGCGACTCGAGTTCCTTCAGCTCGCGCAGAGGTCGCCTGCTGGCCGAACACCTCGGCATCGAGTACCAGTCGCACGACATCGCGGCGGCGCTCGACGGCCTGGGCTGCTATCAGCAGCGCGACGACGCGATCCGCCGCGTCTTCCCCGCCTATGGCGACGGCTGGAAGAACAAGATCGTCATTGCCGGCGGCACCGAGCGCGGCATCAACTTCTTCAAGCTCGTGGTGCAAAGCCCGGACGGGCAGATGCACGAGGCGCGGCTGCCGATCCGCGAGTACCTGCAGATCGTGGCGGCCACCAACTTCAAGCAGCGCGTGCGCAAGACGATGGAGTATTTCCACGCCGATCGCCTGAACTACGCCGTCATCGGCACGCCGAACCGGCTGGAGTACGACCAGGGCTTCTTCGTGAAGAACGGCGATGGCGCCGCCGACCTCAAGCCCATTGCCCACCTGTACAAGACCCAGGTCTACGCGATGGCCCGGCACCTGGGCCTGCCCGACGAGGTCTGCAACGCGGTGCCCACCACCGACACCTACACGCTGTCGCAGGGCCAGGACGAGTTCTACTTCGCGCTGCCCTATGCCCAGATGGACATCGCCTTGTGGGCGCTCAACCATGGCCGGCCGGCGGCCGACCTGGCGGCGGCGCTGGGCACCTCCGAAGAACATGCGACGCGCATCTATGCCGACATCCAGAACAAGCGCCGGGCCACCCACTACCTGCATGCCCGGCCGGAGCTGATCGAGCCGATCGACCAGGTGACGGACCGGCGGACCGGTTGAAGTTCGCACAGTGCGGGCAAGTCTGCCCCGCATCCGAGGGGTGGTGCGCAGTGGTCAAGGGGCTGTCCGTGTGGCACAGTTGGTTTCAAATCTGAAACAACAAGGGTCGAGAGGAACTCCATGAAATTGAAGTCGCTAGTGACCGCGCTCGCCCTTTGCGCAGGGGTGCCGGCCATGGCCTGCACCAATACGTTTTCGCTGGGCTCCATGGGCCCGCCGGACATGACGACCTTCGGCAACAGCTACCGGTCGGCGCAGTCCTTCACCGACTGCTACAGCTTCAGCCTGAACAGCGCGGCCAACGCGCTCGGGCTGGTTCTCGAATGGGATCTGTCCAGCCGTCTCGACATCGACTTGCAGTCCCTGTCGATCCTGAGCTCGACGGGGGCCGTCATCAGCAGCCTGTCCGACCTGTCTTCGCCTATTTTCCAGTTCTCCGGCTTGCAGACGGGCAGCTACCAGCTCGCGGTGGCGGGCAACGTGACGCTCGAGGGGCTCAACCGCGCCAATGGTGTGGTGGGCTATTTCGGCGTGCTGTCGACGACCGCGTCGCAGGTCGCTGCACCGGTGCCGGAGCCTGAGGCCCTGGCGATGCTCCTGCTGGGTCTGGGCGTCGTGGGCTGGAGCGCGCGACGCAAGGGTTGAACAGCTTGCCCACACCGCACGCGCGGTGCGGCATTCAAATGGGCGGCACTGCCGCCCATTTCTATTTCCGATCACTGCCGCATCGCGGTTCGTGAAGAATCACTCGACCGCCGAGCGGCCGCCGGGCCGATCGGCAAGTCGATCACGGTATCGTACCGAATGGTCAATTTGACGACGACTTCGCAACGCGCAAGCTTCCTTCTGGCCTGCAGCATGATGGTGGCGCTGGCGGGCTGCGGGCCCAACCGCTCGGCGGGTGTGGACGCGAGCCAAGTGGCCGTGCGTGTCAACGGCCAGGAAATCTCGGTACCGCAACTGGAGCAGGTGATGCAGCGCCATCCCCAGGCGAGCGGAACGCCAGAGGGGCCACGTCGAGTGCTCGACGTGGTGATCGACCAGGAACTCGCCGCGCAGGCCGCCCGCAAGCAAGGCCTCGAGCGGGATCCACGGGTCATCCAGGCGATGGAGGCCATGAAGCGCGAGCTGCTCGCCAAGGCCTATGCCGAGACCCTCGCCGAAGCCGCGACGCTGCCTTCCAGCGACGAAGTGAACCAGTTCTACGACGCCCAGCCGGCGCTCTTCGCGCAGCGCCGCTTCTACCAGCTGCAGGAGATCGCGGTGGAAGGCACGGCCGAGAAACTCGAAGGACTGCGGGCGAGCGTCGAAGCCTCGTCCGACGCCGCCGGCGCATTGGACCTCGTTCGCGACGCCGGCCTGCGGCCGACCGCGCGCCAGCTCACGGTCTCGCCGGAGGACGTACCGCTGCCCCTGCTGGAACGGCTGGGCACGTTGCGAGATGGCCAGTCGCTGCTCGTCCCGCAGCCCGGTGGAGCGCGCATTCTGACGATGCTGGGTTCGCGTCCTGCACCACTGAGCCGGGAAGCGTCCCGGCGGACGATCCAGCATTTCCTCACCAACGAGCGCAAGGGCAAGGCGGTCGGCGAGGCGCTCAAGGCGCTGCGGGCCGACGCCAAGATCGAGTACGAGGGCCGCTTCGCCGATCTCGCCGCCCAGAAGCCGTCCGCCGCGGCCTCGGGCACGCCCTGAACCGAGGAGCAGTTCGGTGACACAGGCGAACGCCATGGCGAAACCCGTGCCGGCCTCGAACGCCGGCACCGAGCGGGATCGGCTGCCGCTGTGGCTCGTTGTCGCTGGCATCGCGATCGCCTATGTGCCGACCTACTGGGACTTTCTCTTTGGCGTGTGGGCCGCGTACTCCCAGGGGCATGAGATCGCGGTGCTGGCGGTGGCGGCTTTCCTGGTGTTCCGTCGGCGCGAGGCGCTCGCTGCGCTGCCCGACGCCAGGACGCAGCGCGCGGCAGCGGTTCTGCTCGCCGTCGGCGTGTTCTTCTACGTGTTCGGCCGAAGCCAGCAGCTCATGCGCGTCGAGCTCGCATCGCAGTTCTTCGTGCTGGCGGCGGCGATCGTCGGCCTGAAGGGCTTCGCGGGCTTGCGCCTGCTGTGGTTCCCGATGGTCTTCCTGCTCTTCGTGATACCGCTGCCGTATGCCCTTACGCTCACTCTGACCGGGCCGCTGAAGGCGGCCGCGTCCGCCGTGACGACGAGCCTGCTCGCTGCCCTGGGTTATCCGATCGGCCGTTCAGGCGTCGTCATCACGATCGGCCAGTACCAACTGCTCGTCGCCACGGCCTGCGCCGGTCTGCAGACCATGTTCACGCTGGAAGCGCTCGGGCTGCTCTACGCCAACCTCAAGGGCTATCGGTCGTGGCTGCGCAACGCGCTGCTGGGGTTGCTGGCGGTGCCGGTGTCGTTCATTGCGAACGTCATCCGCGTGGTGCTGCTGACGCTGGTGACCTACCACTTTGGGGACGCGGCAGGACGAGGCTTCGCGCACTGGTTCGCGGGCATCGCGCTGTTCCTCGCCGCATTGCTGCTGATCGTGGCGGTGGACGGGATGCTGGGGCGGCTTCTGCCGGCGAGGCACCGTCGATGAGCATGCCCGACATGCGCAGGCGTGCCCTCCTGTTCGTGCTGAGCATGGGGGCTGCCGTGGTGGCGGCAGAGGGCGCGAAGCCGCGGCGGCGCGTCGATCGTGCACGCACCGGGCTGCCCCTGGAAAGCATGTTCCCCAAGGCCTTCGGCGCATGGCGCGTGGACCCGGTCGCCGAGAGCTTGGTGCGCCCCGCCGACGAGGCGAGCAAGCTCTACGGCATCTACGACCAGGTGCTCGAGCGTGTCTACACCGCGGGCGAGGGTCAGCAGGTGATGTTGTCGGTGGCTTATGGCAGCGAGCAATCGAACGCGCTGCAGGTGCACCGGCCCGAGGTCTGCTATGCCTCGAGCGGTTTCCGCGTCAGCGACGTGCAGGGTACGACCCTCGTACTCGGCACGATGTCGCTGGCGGCCACCCGCTTGCTCGCAGCCATGCCGGGGCGCACGGAGCCGATCACCTATTGGACGGTGCTCGGAGACGAAGTAGTTTCCGACGCCGGCAGCTTCCGCTGGAGAAGGTTCGCGAAGGGCCTGGGCGGCGACATCCCCGATGGCATGCTGGTCCGCCTCTCGTCGATCACGCGCGACACCGAGGCGGCGTACGCGATGCACAGGCGCTTCGCCGCCGAACTGAAGCAGGCCATGCAGCCCGACCACGTCGGGCGCGTCTTCGGCGCCTGACGACACGAAGACCGCGCCTACTGTATTGGGCGCGGCTCGCCCGTATCCGTCTCGATCGCGCCCACCGAGGGCGACCGTTGGCCCACAATCGGCCGTGCCTTCGCCGTGCCGTGCCGGCGGGTTGTCCACGACATCAAAGAACAACCGGAGGATTTCCATGTCGATGCCCAAGGCTTGGCGGCTTGCTGCCGCGGTCCTGCTGCCGGCCCTCTCGGCGTGCGGTGGCGGAGGCGGAGGCGACGAGCCGCCGCCGCCCGGGAACGTCACGCTGACAGTCTCGGTGGCCGGTTCGGGCCAGGTCGCATCGACACCGGCGGGCATCGATTGCGGTGCCGACTGCGTCGAGAACTATGCGCAGGGCACGGTCGTGGGACTGACAGCAACCCCCGCGACGGACTGGGTGTTCAGCAGCTGGGCAGGCGCCTGCTCGGGCGCGGGAGCCTGCAGCGTCACGATGAACAGCGCCGCCAACGTGAGCGCCGTCTTCACCCAACCCATGCACACGCTGACGGTGCAGCGTGCGGGGGCCGGCACCGGCAGCGTGAGCTCCGCGCCGGCCGGAATCAACTGCGGTGACGATTGCACCGAGTCCTATGCGCAGGGCAGCGTCGTGGTCCTGACCGCTGCGCCGGGCGCCAACTCGGCGTTCAGCGGTTGGAGCGGCGCGTGTACCGGCGCGGGCGCCTGCAGCGTCACGATGGCGGCGGCTCGCACCGTCACGGCGACCTTCGCTGTCGGCACCACGGTGGGCCTGACGAGCCGGCCGAGCAACACGACGTGTTTTGCGTTCGACCCACCGGCGACGAGCACGGCGAGCCTGACGCTGCAAGCGGTGTTCGCCTCGCTGCCGGCGTTCAACAAGCCCGTGGCGATGCT
>CAJPFZ010000599.1 GCA_905339355.1 Burkholderiaceae bacterium | reverse complement strand
GTCCTCGAGGAAGTTGTGCATGCCGCGCACCAGGCTCTCGCCGTTGGTCTCGGCGGCCTTGGCCATGGCGATCGGGTTGGTCAGCAGGAAATTCGTCGGCGCCATGGCGTTCAGCCATTTCCGCCACCAGAAGGCGGCGCGCCGGCGCTCCTTGCCGGACAGTGCCGGCGTGTCGTAGAGGGCGTCCTGCACGTTGTGGGTGAGCAGGAGATACCACTCCTTGACGATGTCCCAGGTGGCGGAATCCTGCCACACCGGATCGGCGAAGCGGGTGTCGTCGGCATGCGGCCGGATCGGATCCGCGCTCGGCAGACCGAGCGCGCGGTTCCAGGCGTGCCAGGTGAACGCCATCAGGTCGCCGGAGAATTTCGCCCCCAGCTCGGCCAGCTCGAGCGGATGCGTCAGCCAGGCGAGGTGGGCGTGGGCCAGGGGCGCCGTCATGCCGAGCGGATCGATGCCGGACTCGGCGACGTCGTGCAGGGCGCGCAGGGTCGCGGCGGGATTCCTCACGACGGGCGGGTTGTGGTTTTCCTTCTGTCTTGGCATGACCGGTTTCCTTGATTCCCTTATATCACTTCGATGCTGCCGCCGTGTTGCGGCACGACGACGTTCGGCCAGCCGAGGCGCCGGCGCACCGCCTCGGCGAAGAGGCGCGCCGTGTCCGCCTCGCCGTGCACGACGAAGGTATGCGCCGGCGGCCGGCGGAAATGCCCTAGCCAGCCGAGCAGTCCTTCCTGGTCGGCGTGCGCCGACAGCCCGCCGACGGTGCGGATGTCGGCGCGCACCGGCACGCTCTCGCCGAAGATCGTCACGCGCCTGGCGCCCTCGACCAGGCGCCGGCCGAGCGTGCCGGCGGCCTGGAAGCCGGTGATGAGAATGGTGCACTCGCGGCGGCCGAGGTTGTTCTGCAGGTGGTACTTGATGCGGCCGGCGTCGCACATGCCGCTGGCGGAGATGATCACCAGGCCGCCGCGCACCTGGTTGAGGGCAATCGACTCCTCGACGTCCTGCACGAAGCGCACTTTCAGGCCTTCCGGCCGGCTGCGCTGCCATTCGATCAGTTCGCGCGTGTGTTCGTCGAGCAGGGACGCGTGCCTGAGGGTGATCTCGGTGGCCGCCATCGACATCGGCGAGTCGACCACCACCTGCAGGTCCTTCAAGCGGCCGCGCCGCACCAGGTCGGCGAGGACGAAGATCACCTCCTGCGTGCGGCCGACGGAGAAGGCCGGCATGACGACGTTGCCGCGCTTGTGCTGCAGGGTGCGCCCAATGGCCTCGACCAGTTCGTCCTCGGTCGCCTCGAGCGATTTGTGCAGGCGGTTGCCGTAGGTCGACTCGACGAAGAGCGCATCAGCCGCCTCGATCGGCTGCGGATCGCGCAGCACCGGCCGCGCCGGCATGCCCAGGTCGCCGGAGAACACCAGCTTGCGCGTGGCGCCGCCCACCTCCAGCCACACCTCGGCAATGGCCGAGCCGAGGATGTGGCCGGCATCGCGCAGGCAAACCCTGACGGCCGGGTGCGGCTGGAAGGGCTGGTCGTATTCCTCGTGCCGCAGCTGCCGCAGGCAGGCCTGCGCCTGCGCTACGGTGTAGAGGATCGGACGCGGCTGTCCCCGGCCTCGCCCGTTGTGTGCACGCCTGGCCTCCCACTCGGCTTCCTTCTCCTGGATATGGGCCGAATCCAGCAGCATCACGCCGAGCAGGTCGGCCGTCGCCGCCGTCACATGCACCGGCCCGCGGAAGCCCAGCGCGGCGGCGCGCGGCAGCAGCCCGGAGTGGTCCAGATGGGCATGCGTAAGCAGGATGAAATCGAGGCGGCGCAAGTCGAAGCCGAGTGCCGCGAGGTTCTTGCGGCCGGCATCGCGGCCGCCCTGGAACATGCCGCAATCGACAAGAAAACGCACCTCCCCGGTTTCAACCAGGTAGCAGGAGCCGGTCACTTCTCCGGCAGCACCATGAAATGTGATGCGCATTTTTCATATTGTTCCGGTATCGGCGGTATCATGCTTGATCTGCGTCAATCGCAATTGGGTTGCGCTTTCTATATATAATCGTTCAAACGCTCAGGAGGGCAGCATGTTCAAGCACATCCTCGTTCCCACGGACGGTTCGGCGCTATCCGCTGATACCGTCAAGAAAGCCGTGGATTTCGCCCGTGAAACCGGGGCGAAAATCACCTTCTTCTACGCCAAGCCCGACTACCCCGTGGCTTTCTACGGCGAGGGCGCCCTGATCGATCCGACCACGCCGGAAAAATTCGCCGAGATGGCGGAGAAACAGGCCAAGGAAATTCTCGATGCGGCACAGGCGCTGGCGGCGACAGCCGGCGTGCC
>CAJPFZ010000598.1 GCA_905339355.1 Burkholderiaceae bacterium | reverse complement strand
CTCGGCCGCCGTGGATCCAGCGGCGCCGGTGCGGGTTGCTGCGCCCGCGGCGGTGGTTCGCCCGTGCCGCCCAGGCAGGCACGCGCCGCCTGGCGGCGCAGCGCTTCAAGGCGCTTGGCGGTTTCGCCGTCGAGAGGCTTCGCGGGCTGGTCGTCCGCCCGCCGCTGCGCCACCGCCCGGGCTTGCGCATCTTGCAGCGCTGCGAGAGCGTCCCGGCAGCCGGCCGACTCGATCAGCTCGCGCGATGGAGCGGCACCCGCCGTGGCGGCGAGCACGGCCATCAGGAGGATTTGCCGGCGCATCCCGTTTCGACGGGCCGCGCCGGCACAAGTTCAGAGCGTGCGCGAGCGGATCAGATCGTGTCGGCGTAGATGCGCAGCTTGTCCGAGCGGCTCGGGTGCTTGAGCTTGCGCAGCGCCTTCGCCTCGATCTGGCGGATGCGCTCGCGTGTCACGTCGAGCTGCTTGCCGACTTCTTCGAGCGTGTGGTCGCTGCTCAGGTCGATGCCGAAGCGCATGCGCACGACCTTGGCTTCGCGAGCGGTCAGGCCGTCGAGCAGTTCGCTCACCAGGTCGCGCAAGCCGGACTGCATCGCCGCTTCCATCGGCGCGACGTTGTGCGTGTCCTCGATGAAGTCGCCAAGCGTGGTGTCGCCTTCGTCGCCCACCGGCACCTCGAGGGAGACCGGCTCCTTGGCGATCTTCATGATCTGGCGCACCTTGGCCTCGGTCAGGTCGAGCTTCTGCGCGATCGTGGCCGCATCGGCTTCGACGCCGAACTGCTGCAGGTGCGCGCGGCTCACGCGGTTCATCTTGTTGATCGACTCGATCATGTGCACCGGAACGCGGATGGTGCGCGCCTGGTCGGCGATCGCCCGCGTGATGGACTGGCGCACCCACCAGGTGGCATAGGTCGAGAACTTGAAGCCTCGCCGGTACTCGAACTTCTCGACCGCCTTCATCAGGCCGACGTTGCCTTCCTGGATCAGGTCGAGGAACTGCATGCCACGGTTGACGTATTTCTTCGCCACCGAGATCACGAGGCGAAGGTTGGCCTCGATCATCTCCCTCTTCGCGTCGCGCGAGGTGCGTTCGCCCTCGCTCATCTTCTTGTGGATGGCCTTCAGTTCGTCGAGCGGAATGCCGGCGCGCGACTGCACGTCGATCAGCTTGGTCTGCAGCTCCTGGATGGCCGGCAGGTGGCGGCCGATCGCGGCGCTGTAGGGCCGCCGGGCAGCGGCTTCGGTCTCGGCCCAGCCGAGGTCGAGCGCGTGCGGCACGAAGTTCGCGATGAAGTGCTCCTGCGGCATGCCGCAGCGGTCCACCGCGATGCGCCGGATCTCGCGCTCGTGGCGGCGGACTTCATCGAGCTGCGCACGCAGCATCGCGCACAGCTTGTCGATCGTCTTGACGGTGAAGCGGATGGTCGCGACCTCGGCGCTGAGCGCCAGCTGCGCCTTGTGGTGCGCGGGCGTGCCGCGGCCGCTCTTGGCAAGGATCTTCTTGAGCTTGTCGGCGGCCGAGCGCATCGCGGCGAAGCGCCCCAGCGCCGCCACGCGCATCTCTTCCAGGCGTCGCGTGGTGGCGCGGCTGCCGCCTTCGTCATCGTCGTCGTCGAAGGAGTCGACGTCTTCCTCGGCCACGTAGTCGTCGGCCTCGCCGGCGACGACGATGCCATCGACCACCTCGGAGATGGCCATCTCGCCGGCGCCGATCTTCTCGCCGTACGAGAGGATCTCCGTCACGATCGCCGGCGACGCGGAGATGGCCGAGATCATCGCCTGCAGGCCGCCTTCGACCCGCTTGGCGATCTCGATCTCGCCTTCGCGCGTCAGCAGCTCGAAGGAGCCCATCTCGCGCATGTACATGCGAACGGGGTCGGTCGTGCGGCCGAACTCGGAATCGACGTTGGAGACGGCCGCTTCGGCCGCCTCTTCGGCCTCGTCGTCGGTGGCGGATGCCACGGCGTCGCCCACCACCAGCAGCGTGGCGGCGTCGGGCGCCTGCTCGTAGACGGCGATGCCCATGTCGCCCAGCATCTTGATGGTCGCTTCGAGCACTTCGGCATCGACGAGCTTCTCGGGCAGGTGGTCGTGGATCTCCTGCTGCGTGAGGAAGCCGCGTGTCTTGCCCATCTTCACCAGCGCCTTGAGCTCGCTGCGGCGCTTTTGCGACTCCTCTTCGGTCAGCGCGGTCATGTCCAGGCCAAACTCGCGGATCAGCGCGCGCTGCTTGGACTTGGGAACGTTCACGCGCAGCGGCTTGCCGCCGGTGCGTGTGGGCGCAGCGGTCTCGACCTGGGCTTCGGTGGCGGCAATGATCGCGTCGGCCGTAACGCGCATCTCGGCCGCGCTCGGCGGCGTGCCTCGGCCGCCGCGCGCCACGGGCTGCCGCCCGCGCGCCGTCGCGGCGCCGGCGCCTGGCTTCGCGGCGCGCGCCCGGTTCACTCGTGCTGCCGCGTGGTCGTGGGCGGGCGCGGCGATGGGGGCAGTTTTCTTGGCGGTCATGCGTTTCCTAGCAGGTCAAGACGGGCCGCTCGGTGCGGCCGACGGGAGTCAAACACGGTGGCGGCAAAGCGCCGTCGGACTTGAACCAGGCGGCGCGGTTCAAGAGGGAAGGCAAGAGCATTTGGGGATGCTCGGCCGCTTTCAAAGTCGACAGGCGTCCAGGTCCAGAGACCTGCTGAGTGTGATCGACCGCCACAGAGAAGTTCCGCACACAGGGGTGGCGACCCGAAAGAAAAACGCCTCAGAAGCGTGGGCCTCCAAGGCGTTGTTCTGACTGCTTGATTGGCGCGGCTGGCAGGATTCGAACCCACGACCCCTTGGTTCGTAGCCAAGTACTCTATCCAACTGAGCTACAGCCGCGTAGCCTGTGAGTGTAGCATGGCTTCGGCGGGTTTTGCTCGATCGGGCCAGGTGGGAGGGCCTCTCGATCTCTCAGCCGAGATCAGCCGAGGAGAGCCGCGGCTTCGAAGCAGTGCACTGCTCGCTCGTGGTCGCCTTCCTCGTCGGCCAGCCGGGCCAGGGCCAGCCAGGCTTGGCGGCGCTGCTCGGTCGACAGCGCCGCATCGTCGGCCGCGGTCTCCAGCAGCATGCGCGCCTTGCCCCACAGGCGGCGTTCGGCCAGTGCGCTGCCGACGGCCAGCGCGATCGCGGGCTCTCGCGGGAAGGCCTGCGCCGCGGCTTCGAGGCGCTGCAGCCAATCGGGCCCGATGCCCGACAGCGATGCCACGAGCCCCTGCGAAACGGCGGCGCGCTCGTCGGCGCTCAGCTCGCCCAGGCGGTCCCAGAACGGCCGCAGCCACGCCCGCCCTTCTTCGGGGGCGCCGAGCCGCGCGGCGCGAGTCGCGGCGCCGGCGGCGACCACCGGGTCGCGACGGTCGGCGTTGTCGAACTGCAGCCAGATGCGGCGCAGCTGATCGACGTCGTGCGCGGTGGCCAGCGACTCGGCGGCCAGCGAGCGCAGCAGGCCCTGCGCCGCGATCTTCGAGAAGCCCTGGTGCTTGGCCAGCATGCGTGCGGTCTTCAACGCCTCCTGCGGCTGCCGGCCCAGGCGCGTGGCCTGCAGCTTCAGACGCAGCGCGTGCGTGCGGCGCGCCACGCCGGGCGGCAGCTCGGCGAGCAGGTCGAGGGCACGCGAGGCGTCGCGGTCGTCGAGCGCCCACTCGGCCGCAAGCAGGCGCGCGCCCTCTTCGGCCGAGCGCGCAGCCTGGCTGGAGCGCGACAGTTCGAGCGCACGCGCGAGTTGCTCATCGCGCTTGGCGCGGTCTTGCAGGCGGTGGGCGCTGCCGGCCGCGAGCAGGTGGCCCAGCACGGTGAACTCGTTGTCTTGCGCAAGGTCGGGCGTGTCGGACTGGATCGCCAAGGCCCGCTGCGCGGCTGTCTGCGCCCGGCTGTAGCGTCCGCCGAAATACTGGGCTAGCGCGTCGCGCAGGGCCGCCTGGGCAGTGCGGTCGCGTCGCGCCACGCGCCACTCGTGCGCCCGCTGCGGCAGGCCGGTCAGCGAACTGAGCGCCTGGATGATCGTCACCAGCGCGAAGCAGGTGCCCACGAGCGCGAGGATGAACAGGTTGAGCGACGTGTCGACGCGCCACGACCCCCAATACACGCTCACCAGGCCGTCATTGGTGCCAAGCGTGGTGGCCGCCACCACGGCCACGGCGAAAAGCAGCAGAAACCAGATGATCGTGCGCATCTAGCGATCCCGCGTTCCGCGCGCCTTCATTTCCCGCCCGACGCGGCCGCCATCGCGGCCAGCGTCTCGTCGGGTCGCGGCACCGCCACATGCCTGGCCTGCGCGGCAACCTGCTTGATCAGGTCACTGGCAAGCACCTGGCGGCGCGATGATCGGTCGAAGTAGCGATCGAGCGCCGATCGCGCCGCCTGCAGGTCGGTCTGCGCGGTGTCGTACTGGCGGCTGAGCAGCGCGAGCCGCGCATTGAGCAGCCGCAGCTTGAGGTTCTCGCGCACGAAGAAAGCCTGTTCCGGCGCGAGCAGCATGGCTTCCGGGTGATCGATGCGGGTCACGCGAACGAGCGACTTCACCTCCGACCAGACACGCTCCGATGCCCCGGCCCAGCCGTCTTTCCAGGCCTGCGCCCAGCCTGCGGCGTCCGCTGGCGCAGGCGCCGCGCGCTGCGCCTTCGGCGTCACGGCGGTGGCCGGGGCCGGGGCCGGCGCAGCCTTGCGCGGCTCGGCCACCGCGAGCAGCGGCAGCTCGTCCACGAGGCGCACCGCTTCGTCGAGCTTGATGCTGAGCGTGGGCACATCCGCCGTGCCGACTGCTCGAGCACGATCGAGGTCGCGCGCGATCGCGCGGCGCACCCCTTCGAGCCGTGGCTGGCTGTGGCGTGCAAGCCTCTCGTCGGCCTGCCGCAGCGCGGCAACCAGCGGTTCGGCGGTGCCGGTGATGGCCGTTTGCTGCACGGCCACGCGGATGCCGGCTTCGATTTCGACCAGCACGTTCTCGTCGCGCGAGCGCGAGAGCGACTGGATCAGGTCTTCGAGCTGGCCGCGCTGCACCGAGACCTCGGCCACGCGCGCCTCGAGCAGCGCGAGCTTGGCAGCGGACTCCCGCATGCCCTCCTGCGCCTGCTTGGCAAGCATGCGCGCTTCTGCTGCCTCGCCCTGGCTGTCCTGCTGGCGGCGCACGAGTTCCTGCTGCAGGGTCGCTACCCGCTGCTGCGCGTTCCAGGCCAGCATCAGCGCGACGATGCTGGTCAGCACCAGGGCGGCCGCCGCCGTCCAGAACCAGCGCAGCGGCATGGGGCGCGTGTCGCCGGGCTGCGCCGCGGCGGCCGGCACGCTGGCCGGTAGAACTTCCATGGGGGGTTCGCTCACGATGCGGGCGATTGTATGCAGGCGATCACGGCGTCCAGTGTCGGGCGCGATGCACGGATGACGCCGAAACCACAGTCGCGCGCGCGCTGCGCGATGCGCGGGTGGGTCGCGATCGCATGTGCCGCGCTCCAATCGGCATGCGGGCGAAGCTGTGCCAGATGGTCGAGCGCTTCGGAACTGCTGAAGAACCAGAGATGCTCGCCGGGCCGCGCGATGGCCTCGTCCAGCAAGCGCTCGGCGGCGGCATCGAGGCGCGGCGCGGCGCGACGATACGCCGAGACGAAAGCTATCTCCGCACCGCGCTCGCGCAAGGTGTCGGCCAGCCACTCGCGCCCGCCGTCGCCGCGCACGATCAGCACGGCGGCACCGCGCCAGTCGCGGGTTTCGAGCTGTTGCCAGAGGCTTTCGGAGTCGAATTGCGGGGCATCTGGCGCCGGCTCGACGATGAGCGTGGGGGGCACGCCGTGGCGCTTCAAGGTCTGCGTGGTACCGGGCCCGACCGTTGCGGCGAGCACCGTGGCCGGCCACGCGGCGGAATCCGGCCGCAGGGCAAAGAACTGCTCAGCCGCGTTGGGACTCACGAAGACGACCAGCCGTTGGGTGGCGAGGTCGCGCCAGGCTTGGTGCACGGCCGATGCGTCGGCCGGCGGCACGATGTCGATGAGCGGCAGCGCGACCGCCTCGATGCCGTGCTGCACCAGCGAGTGCACCCACGTGTCGGCCTGCGCGGCCGGGCGGGTGACGATGACACGCATCAAGGCGACGCGGCCACGAGGTAGTCGCCGGCGCCCTGTTCGCGCAGCAGGCTTGCCGCGCGTTCGCCCAGCCGGCGCGCCGCTGCCGCGTCGCCGATGGCACCATCGACGCTCGCGCGCAAAAGTGGCGCATCGGTACGCTCGGAATGGCCGAGCGCCGCGTCGAGCGTCAGCAGATCGCCTTGCCAGGTGGCGAAGGCCGCGAGCGGCATGCTGCAGCTGCCGCCCAGCGAGCGCGAGACGGCGCGTTCGGCATGGACCGCGAGCAGCGTCGGCACGTGGGCGAGCCCCGCCAGAGCCGAACGCAGCTCGGCGGCGTCGGCACGCACTTCGAGCCCGAGGGCGCCCTGCCCCGCGCACGGCAACATCTGCTCCGGCTCGAACAGCGCGCGGATGCGCTGCGCGAGGCCCAGGCGCTTGAGGCCGGCCGCGGCCAGCACGATCGCGTCGTAGTGGCCTTCATCGAGTTTGCGCAGGCGGGTATCGAGATTGCCGCGCAAGGGCTCGACCCGCAGGTCCGGACGCAGCGCGCGCAGCTGCACCACACGGCGCAGGCTGGAGGTACCGACCACGGCGCCTTGCGGCAACGCATCGAGCCCGTCGTAGCGGTTCGAAACGAAGGCGTCGCGCGGGTCTTCGCGCTCGAGTACGGCGGCAAGCTCGAAACCCTCCGGCAAGTCCATCGGCACGTCCTTCAGCGAATGCACCGCGAGGTTGGCACGGCCTTCTTCGAGCGCCGTTTCCAGCTCCTTGACGAACAGGCCTTTGCCGCCGACCTTGGACAAGGTGCGGTCGAGGATCTGGTCGCCGCGCGTGGTCATGCCCAGCAGCTCGACCTGCATGCCGAAACGCTGCGTGAGCAGGTCGCGCACATGCTCGGCTTGCCACAGCGCGAGGCGGCTTTCGCGGGTGGCGATGGTGATGCGTTGCGTCATGCGGGGATGCTAGCAGGCGCCTCGCCCGCGAGTTTGCGCGCCGCCAAGCCGCGAGAACGTAACCCGTGCTTGGGATGCCACTAAAATCGCGTAACCAAATTACAACTCCTCGAACGCCATGGCCCGAGCCAACCCTGCCCACGACGCCGCCGAGAAGAACCGCCCGCTGGTCGACGACATCCGCCTGCTGGGCCGCATCCTCGGCGACGTGATCCGCGAGCAGGAGGGCAAGGCCGCCTTCGAACTGGTCGAGCGCGTGCGGCAGCTGTCGGTGGCCTATCGGCTCAAGAGCGATGCACAGGCCGGTCGCGCACTCGACCGATTGCTGAAGAACCTGTCGGGCGACCAAACGGTGAGCGTGATCCGCGCCTTCAGCTACTTCTCGCATCTCGCGAACATCGCCGAGGACCGCCACCACGTGCGCCGGCGCGATCACCACGAGCGGCAGGGGCATCTGCAGGAAGGCTCGCTCGCGATGTCGCTGGAGCGGCTCGCCGAGGCCGGCATCCGTGCCGACGACGTCGCCCGCGCACTGCAGCACGCCTACATCTCGCCGGTGCTCACCGCCCACCCGACGGAGGTGCAGCGCAAGAGCATCCTCGACGCCGAGCGCGCGATTGCCGAGCTGGTGGAGAAGCGCGAAACCCTGCCCACCGAGCGCGACCGCGCCGACAACGAGGCGCTCATCCGCGCGCGCATCACGCAGCTGTGGCAAACGCGCATGCTGCGCACCGCCAAGCTGACCGTGGCTGACGAAATCGAGAACGCACTGTCGTATTACCACTCGACGTTTCTGAGGCAGATCCCGCGCATGTACCGCGAGCTCGAAACCGCCTTGCCCGGGCATCCGATCGCGACCTTCTTCCGCATGGGCAACTGGATCGGCGGCGACCGCGACGGCAACCCCTACGTGACGGCCGATACGCTGCGCATGGCGCTTGGCCGGCAGAGCGAGACCGTGCTGCGCTTCTACTTGACCGAGGTGCACGAACTCGGCGCCGAGCTCTCGATCTCGGCCACGCTCGCGCCCGTGACGCCGGCGATGCGCACCCTCGCCGAAGCCTCGCCCGACCGCAACCCGCACCGGGAAGACGAGCCGTATCGGCGCGCACTGATCGGCGTCTATGCGCGGCTCGCCGCCACGCTGCACGAACTCACCGGCACCGAGGCCCTGCGCCACGCGGTGGCGCCGCAGAATCCGTATGCGCAGGCCGGGGAATTTCTCGCCGACCTGCGCGTCGTCGAGGAGTCGCTGAAGTCGCACCATGCCGACGCGCTGATCAGCCCGCGGCTGCAGCCGCTGATGCGCGCGGTGCAGGTGTTCGGCTTTCACCTCGCCACGGTCGACCTTCGGCAGAGCTCGGACAAACACGAGGCCGTGGTCGCCGAGCTGTTGAAGGTGGCACGGGTCGATGCCGACTATGGGGCGCTGGACGAGCCGCGCCGCCGCGAGCTGCTGCTGCGCCTGCTCAACGACGCCCGCCCACTGCGCGTGCGCGCCGCGGCCTACAGCGAACACACCGAGAGTGAACTGGCCATCTTCGAGACCGCGGTCGTAATGCTGCGGCGCTACGGGCGCGAGGCGCTTCGGCACTACATCATTTCGCACACCGAAGACGTGAGCGACCTGCTCGAGGTGATGCTGCTGCTCAAGGAGGTCGGCCTGCTGCGCGGCACGCTCGACGACCATGCCGAAACCGACTTGATCGTCGTGCCGCTGTTCGAGACGATCGGCGACCTGCGCAACGCCGCGCCGATCATGCGCGACTTCTATGCGCTGCCCGGCGTGGCCGCGATGATGAAACGCTCGGGCGCCGAGCAGGACATCATGCTCGGCTACAGCGACAGCAACAAGGACGGCGGCAGCTTCACGAGCAACTGGGAGCTGTACTGCACCGAGATCGCGCTCGTGGAGCTGTTCGGCGAACTCGGCCGCGCGCACGGCATCACGCTGCGCCTGTTCCATGGGCGCGGCGGCACGGTGGGCCGCGGCGGTGGCCCGAGCTACCAGGCCATCCTCGCGCAGCCGCCGGGCACGGTGAACGGGCAGATCCGCCTCACCGAGCAGGGCGAGGTGATCGCGTCGAAGTACTCGCATCCCGAGATCGGCCGGCGCAACCTCGAGACGCTGGTGGCCGCCACGCTGGAGGCCACCTTGCTGCACCCCACCAAGAGCGCGCCCAAGGCCTTTCTCGAGGCAGCCAGAGCGATCAGCGACGCGAGCTTCGCCGCCTACCGCGCGCTGGTCTACGAGACACCCGGCTTCACCGACTACTTCTTCAGTGCCACGCCGATCCGCGAGATCGCCGAGCTGAACATCGGCTCACGTCCCGCCTCGCGCAAGGCCACGCGGGCGATCGAGGACCTGCGGGCGATCCCCTGGGGCTTCAGCTGGGGCCAGTGCCGCGTCGCCCTGCCGGGCTGGTGCGGCTTCGGCTCGGCGATCGAGAGCTACCTTCGCGACCACAAGACGCGCAAGGAACGCCTCGCGCTGCTGCAGCGCATGCACCGGCAGTGGCCGTTCTTTCGCACGTTGCTGTCGAACCTCGACATGGTGATCGCCAAGAGCGACCTGGCGATCGCGCAGCGCTACGTCGAACTGGTGGAGGACAAGCGGCTCGGCAAGCGCATCTTCTCGATGATCCAGGCCGAATGGAAGCGATGCGACGAGGCGCTTTCGCTGATCACCGGCGAGAAGCAGCGGCTTGCGTCGAACCCCGCGCTGGCGCGATCGATCGAGCACCGTTTTCCCTACCTCGATCCGCTGAACCACCTGCAGGTCGAGCTGATGCGCCGCTACCGGCACCGCGACCAGAGCGATCCGGGCAACGAGCGCATGCAGCGCGGCATCCACATCTCGATCAACGGCGTGGCGGCTGGGCTGCGCAACACCGGCTGATTCGCGCGCAAACACAACGGCCCCGCGCGCCGCAGGGCGCGTGGGGCCGAAGCTCCCCGGGGGCGCCGGGGTGGGCTGGGCAGCTCAGGCCGCCGTGCGACGCTTGTTGCGGCGCGCCATGAAGCCGACGACGCCCAGGCCGGCCAGCATCAGCGCATAGGTTTCGGGCTCGGGGACCACCGGTACCGAGAACGCGTTCGGGCGCAGCGCCAGCAGGAACGGCTGGTTGTCCTGGTTGTCGCGCAAGCCGAACGTCGTGAACGTGTCCGTCGCCCCGTTGGCGTGGCTGCCGTCGTGGAAGTCGAGGAAGTCGCGCACGTCCGAGAGTTCGTCGACCGTGAGCGACGCGAACATCGTGGAGGTGCGGGCGAGGCCCGACCCTTGGGCGAAGGACAAGCCGTCGTTGTCGTTGGACGTCGTGTAGCCTGCCGGCACGAACGCGGGCTGCGGGATCGGATCCAGGCTGTCGTTCGACTGGCCCGAAGGATCGAGCAGTTCGTTCGCGAAGCGTGTCCAGGTTTCACCGGAGTTGTTGGTGATCGTGTGCTCGACCGTGTAGTTGGCGGCGGTGTCCAACCCGTCGATCAGCAGAAACGACCCTGCACTGGCGTTCCAGGTGGTGGATATCTGCAGCGTATTGCCGACCTGCACGAAGGCGAGCGACGAGATGCTCGACGTGCCCGGGTTGAAAATCGAGACCGTGACCTGGGCCTGCGACGCACCGGCAAACAGCGCGACGACGGCACCTGCGATCAGGTGTTGGATGCGGACTGACATGGGAACTCCTCGAACGTTTGTTGTTCGGGGTCAGCAGGCGCTGACCTCCATGTCGAACTTAGTCTGAAGTTCCAGGGCATGCCCCCCCGCGTTTCGGGGGGTTCTCCCTAGCTTGAAGACAAGTCGTGCGCTGCTACAAGCCCGCCGCGACCAGCGCCTCGCGCACGGCCGTCGCCTGACGACGCGACACCACCAGCCACTCGTCCACCGGCGCAACCCGCACGGCCCAGCTCTCGCCGCCTTCCTCGTCGCTGCCGGCCATGACGCGGCGCTCCAGCGCGCGCACCGCCCGCTTGGCGACGAGCGCGTTGCGGTGCACGCGGATGAAGCGCTCCCCCAGCCGCTGCTCGAGGTCGCTCAGCGCATCGTCGAGCACGTAGGTGTGCTCGGCGGTGCGCAGCGTGACGTACTTGAGCTCGGCCTTGAGGTAGAGCACGTCGGACACCGGCACCCGCAGCACGCGGCCGCGGTCGCTGACGACCACCACCGGTTCCGGCTCGGCCGCGGGTGCGGCAGGCGCCGGCAGCGCGAGACGCTGCGCCACCCTCTGCAGCGACGCCTGCAGGCGCTCCCGGCGGACCGGCTTGGTGAGGTAGTCGACCGCTTCGAGGTCGAAGGCCCGCAGCGCGTGTTCAGCGTGCGCGGTCACGAAAACCACCGCCGGCGGCTGCGGCATCTGGCGCAGTTCGGCCGCGAGCTGCAGCCCGTCGCGGCCCGGCATGTGGATGTCCAGCAGCAGCAGGTCGCAGCGCTGGGTTTGCAGCCAGACCAGCGCTTGCGCCGCGTTGGCCGCTTCGCCGACGACGGTGGACTTGGGCTGCACGCACTCGTTGACGAGGCCGCGCAGGCGCACCCGCGCCAGCTCCTCGTCATCCACCACCAGCACGCGCAGGCCTTCGGTCGTCATAGGGGTATCACGATCTGCACTCTGAACACGTCGCCGTCCAGGCGAGTGTCGAATTGTGCGGCCACATCGTGCATCAGTCGCACGCGTTCGCGCACGTTGCGCAAGGCGATGCCGTTGCCCGGCCGCGAAGGCCCGCCCGACACCGAGTTCGCGATCGACACCACCGCCCGGCCCAGCTTGACACGCGTTCGCACGCGGATGACGGCGCCGTCGGGCGACGGCTCCACACCGTGGCGCACCGCGTTCTCGACCAGCGGCTGCAGCAGCAGCGGCGGCACCCGTGCCCCGCCCGCAGCGGGATCGAGGTCCCAGCTGACCTTCATGCGCTCGCCGAAGCGGATCTGCTCGATCGCGAGGTAGCGCTGCGCGAGTTCGACCTCCTCGGTCAGGCTGACTGCCTCGCCGGTGTCGGTCAGGGCCACGCGGAAGAGTTCGGCCAGGTCTTCGAGCACCCCTTCGGCGCGCGCCGGGTCCAGCCGCACGAGACTCAGCGCGGTGTTCAGCGTGTTGAAAAGGAAATGCGGCCGAATGCGCGACTGCAGCTCGGCGAGCTTGGCCGCCGTGTCGGCCGGCAGCCTGGCTTGCGCGCGCAGCCGCAGCCACTGGTAGACCACGCCCGCCATCACCGCCCCCGCCACCGCCGGCGCGAGCCAGCGGTCGGCATCGAAGGGGTCGAGCCCCGTCACCGCACCGAGCAACCATCCGAAACTGCCGCTGACGGCGCCGAGCGCGATCGCTGCCGCCCACTGGCCGGCGAGCGGCCAGCCGGCCAGCGCCTTCTTGAAGGTGCAAGCCGCCAGCAGCCACAGCAGCACGCCGGGCAGCGCGACCGCAAATCCGAGCGTCGCGATCGTGAGCCAAGCGGCAAAGCCGGTGGCGGCGAACAAGGCGCCGACCGCGATGACGACGTTGACGAAGACCACCGCGCGCAGCACCACGCCGACGTGGCAGACGTCGAACACGGCCGGCTTGTCCTGCGCCGCCGGGAAGCCCGAGAGGGGCGCGTCGAAGATCGTGCTGCTGAACAAGGTGCTGCCGAAGGCGCTCTGCGGCAGCTCGGCAGGCCGCGTCGACTCGGGCCATTGGCTGGCCGGACGACTGCCGGTCGGGGCGAAGTCGTCAGGACCGGACGGCGGACGTTCGGTCATGACAGCCCCTCGTCTGATGGGTACATCAGCCGATCCCCCGGGGCCACGAGGGGCCCCTTCGTGGCCCTTGGGATGCGGGCCGGCTTGGGAGCGGCCCGGCGCTCGGCCCGCAATCGACAGTTGCAAGGGACATGAGAAGTCTGCTCGATAGAATCGCAGCGATCCGCATTGTCGCCAACTCCGGCGCACCGACAGCGGCAATATTCCGTTCTTCCCATGGCCGCCAATCAACTCGACAAGAAATCCGAAGCCTGGTCAGCGCTCTTCTCGGAGCCGATGAGCGAGCTCGTCAAGCGCTACACCGCCAGCGTCTCGTTCGATCAGCGCCTGTGGCGGGCCGACATCGAGGGCTCGCTGGCTCATGCGCAGATGCTGGCCGCGCAGGGAATCATCGGCGGCGACGACCTCGCGGCGATCCGCGCGGGCATGGCGCAGATCGCCGAGGAGATCGAAGCGGGCCGCTTCGAATGGAAGCTCGACCTCGAAGACGTGCACCTGAACATCGAGGCGCGCCTCACTCAGCTGGTGGGCGACGCCGGCAAGCGGCTGCACACCGGCCGCTCGCGCAACGACCAGGTCGCAACAGACGTGCGGCTGTGGCTGCGCGCCGAGATCGACACGCTCGCGCCGCTGCTGCGCCAGATGCAGATGGCGCTGGTCGAGGTGGCCGACGGCAACGTCGACACCATCCTGCCCGGCTTCACCCACATGCAGGTCGCGCAGCCGGTGAGCTTCGCGCACCACCTGCTCGCCTACGTGGAGATGTTCGCGCGCGACGAGGAGCGCCTGGCCGACGTGCGCCGCCGCGTCAACCGCCTGCCGCTGGGCGCCGCGGCGCTCGCCGGCACCAGCTACCCGCTGGACCGCGAAAACGTCGCGCAGGCGCTCGGCTTCGAAGGCGTGTGCCAGAACAGCCTCGACGCGGTCAGCGACCGCGACTTCGCGATCGAGTTCTCGGCCTTCGCGAGCATCACGATGATGCACGTGTCGCGCCTGGCCGAGGAGATCGTGTTGTGGATGAGCCAGAACTTCGGGTTCATCGACCTCGCTGACCGCTACTGCACCGGCTCGTCGATCATGCCGCAGAAGCGCAACCCCGACGTGGCCGAACTCGCCCGCGGCAAGAGCGGCCGCGTGCTCGGCCACCTGATGGGCCTCTTGACGCTGATGAAGGGGCAACCGCTCACCTACAACAAGGACAACCAGGAAGACAAGGAGCCGCTGTTCGACACCGTCGACACGCTGCGCGACACGCTGCGCATCATGGCCGAGATGGTCGGCGGCATCACGGTCAAGAAAGAGGCGATGGAGCGTGCCGCGCTGAAGGGCTACGCCACCGCCACCGACCTCGCCGACTACCTGGTCAAGAGGGGCCTGCCTTTCCGCGACGCGCACGAAGTGGTGGCGCATGCGGTGAAGCTCGCGATCCAGCAGGGCGTGGACCTGAGCGCACTGCCGCTCGCCACGCTGCAAGGCTTTCATGCAGCGATCGGCGAGGACGTGTTCGAGGTGTTGAGCCTGCGCGGCTCGCTCAACGCGCGCAATGTGCTCGGCGGCACGGCGCCAGAGCAGGTGCGGCTGCAACTTGCAAGGCACCGGGCCCGCCTGGGCTGAGGCGAGTCGTCTCTCTAGCGCTTCGCAAACGGCGCCCGATACAGCCAGACCTGCCGGCCGTCGTCGCAATTGAGCACCTTCGTCGGCCTCAGCTCCGGCACCCTGAATTCGAGACTTGCCATCCAGGCTCCCGCCTTCAGTTCACGGGCTGCCTTCTGCGCCGCACGCGGCATGCTTTCCGGCCGTTGGAACAGGTAGACGAGGTCGCAGTCTGACCAGTCGGCCGCCCACATGTCGGCGCGCCGCACGGTGGCGAAGCGAGCCCGCCATGCGCAGGCAAAGCGCAAGGGCCAGCTCCATTCCAGGCCGGTCAGCTGCGCGTGCGGGTATTCGCGCCTCAGTTCGATCAGCCCGTCGCCCAGCCCGCAGCCTGCATCGAGCAGCCGGGCGCCCGCGGGCAGCGGCGCGAGCCGGGCCAGTCCTTTCAGGGCCTGGGCAGGCGTCGGGAACAGCGGCGCGTCGCGCCAGGCCTGCACCGGGTACAGCACCGCCAGCAGCAGCAAGGGCAGCAGCCACGGCCACGCCGGCACGTCGCCGACGACACCCGACACGCCGAGCGAGAGCGGGAATCCCCAGGCGATCAGCAGCCGGCGCCAGCGCGTTTCGCCGCGCAGGCTGAAGGTGATCGCAAGACCCGCTGCCAGCAGCAGCGCGATCACCGGCGACATCTGCAGCCAGCGCGTGGCGACGATGAAAACGGACCATGCCGCGCCCCACACCAGAAGCGCCGGCATCGGCCAGGGCATGCGCAGCGGCGCCGCCGCGCTGAAGAGTGGGTGCGCCACCGAAGAATGTGTTCAGAAGTGGAAGCCGAGCCGCACGCCGCCCCAGTGCTTGCCGTTCACCGTGATCGGCGCAGCAGCTTCCTTCATCACGACGAAGTTGCCCCCGCCCATGTCGCGGCGATAGGTCTGCAGCAAGAAGGGCCGCTTGTTGCGCGAGGACGAAAGCCCCGTGCGGTCGTTGAAGATGCGGCGGTAGCGGCTGTTGGCGGTGTCCCACAGCAGGTCGCCGCGCTGCGGATGGCAGTACTTCTTGTTGTGCGTCGGGATGTAGCCGTTTCGGTCCGAGGCAATGCCGAACACCACCTTGGGGCTCAGCGCCAGCAGCCGTTCCTGCACCTGCGGGAACAGCCGGTCGGTGAGTTCGACGAAGCGCGTCGTGTGCTGCTGCGGGTTGGTCTTCGGCATCGGCCTGTACTGCTCGTCGAACAGCTCAGCCTCGGTGATCGTGCCGGTGCGCAGCGAATCCTCCAACAGCTTGGAGATCTGCGCGGCCGCCTCCTGCGCCGCGTTGATGTACGGCGTGTCCTCGGTCTCGATGCCGCAGTGCGACACGAGGTCGATCAGGTTCTCCGACACCTTGAGGAAGGACTCGCTGCGCCCAAGCGCCGTGTCCAGCGCGCGGCCCGTCTGGTGGATTTCGGCCTCGACCGCCGCCATCTGCGTGTTCAGCTCGGCACAGATCGCGCGGCTTTGCTCGGCGGCGGCGTTGATGCTCGCCACGCCGCTCTGCACGTCGGCCAGCGCGCGGTGGAAGCCGCCTTGCGTCTGCACCTCATCCTGGCTCTCGGGCACGCGGATCTCGCGCGACAGCGCGTCAATGCGCGTGTCGAGCTCGCCCACCGTGCTCATGATTTCCTTGGACGAGGACTCGACCTTGGCGGCGAGATCCTTCACCGCATCGGCCACGACCCCGAAGCCGCGGCCGGCCTCGCCGGCGCGCTTGGCCTCGACCGAGGCATTGAACGCGACGAGCCGCGTCTGCAGCGCGATTTTGGTGATGGTCTGCGCCGCTTGCGACACCTGGCGCAGCGTCGAGACGATGCCCGTCACGCCTTCGCCCACTTCCTCGACCGCCTTGCGTGCACGCTCGACCGCGCCGCGGCTGCCTTGCGACACGTCGCTGATCACGTCCTGCGCCTTGGTGATCTCCTGCACCTGGCCGGCCAACGCGTTGAGCGTCTGCGCCTGGCGCGCCGAGACCTTCTGCGTGTCCTCCATCAGCCCGCGGACCTCGGCGGCCTCGCGGCCCATGTTCGAGGCCTGCTTGCCGATCGAGTCGATGGCGGCGCGCATGTCGGCGCCGCCGGCCGCCGGCTGCTCGACCGGGGCGGCGGCCTCCTCGACTTGCGGCTTGCTCCGCTTGAATGATGCAAACATGTGTCGGGCCCCTTCAATACTCTCGCAGCTTGACGCGCAAACGCGCGATCGACTGGCTGTGCAACTGGCACACGCGCGACTCGGTCACTTTCAGGACCGCCGCGATTTCCTTCAAGTTCATGTCGTGCTCGTAATACATGCTCATCACGTACTGCTCGCGCTCGGGCAAGGTCTTGATCGCCTCGATCAGCGCCTCGCGCATGCGCTGGTCCTGCAATTGCGCGAGCGGGTTGAAACCCTCGTCCGCCACGTGTCGGTCCAGGTAGTCGTTATCCCCTTCATCGCCCGACATGTCTTCCAGGTAAACCAGCTGAGTGCCTCGCACCTTGCCAAGTAGTTCCTGATATTCGACCAGCGTGATCCCCATCTCGCGGGCTATCTCGCTTTCGGCAGGAGCGCGCCCGAACTTCTGCTCGAGTTTGTGAACTGCTGCCTCGATGCTGCGCTGTTGTTTGCGCGTGCCGCGCGAGAGGTAGTCGTTGCCGCGCAGCTCGTCGAGCATGGCGCCGCGGATGCGCTGCGTGGCAAAGGTCTCGAACTGCACGCCCTGCGCCGCGTCGAAGCGCGACAGCGCGTCGGTCAGGCCGATCATGCCGACCTGGATCAGGTCGTCGATCTCGACGTTGGCCGGCAGCTTGGCGATCATCTGGTGCGCAAGCCGGCGCACCAGCGGGCTGTACTGCTTGAGCATCGTGTTGACGTCGAGTCGGCCTTTGGCGGTGTACATGGTGGCTCCGGGCATCAGTTCATGGCCGGCGCGTTCGCGCGCGCGCCGTGGTGGTCGAGCGCTTCGGCGGCGCCGGGCTGCAAGGCGTCTCGCGCCCAGCGGCGCAGCGCCGGCGTCGGCGCCTCGCTCGCATCGGTGGCCGGATCGATCAGCACCCAGTCGCGCAGCACGGCGCCGAGAAAGTCGTCGGCGCAGGTCGCGATCTGCATCGCAATGCGCTCGGCACGCGGCGAACTCGGCGCGGCGCTCAGCAGCAGGTCGTGCACGATCAGGCCGGCGCGCTGCGTCATCAGCTTCATCGCGGCGTAGGCGTGCGTCACGCTCGCCGGCCGGTCGTCGGCCAGCAGCAGCGGGCGGGCTTCGCTCCTGGCGAACATGCGGCACAGGTCGGAGGCGCCGGCGTGGACGAGCACCACGTCGGCATGCGGCGCCGCGTCGGATGCGGCCTGCAGGAACGAGGCGGTGGAGCCGTGCGTGTCGACGAACTTGATCGGCAGGCCGCGCGCTGCGAGGTAGGAGACCTGCGGCGACAAGCTCTCGATGCACTCGGCAAGCTCCATCGTCGCCATCTCCGAATACGCCGGCGAACGCTCGGCCGCGTCGACGACGAGCGTGTGCTTGCCGTGTTCGCCGAGGGCGGCGCACAGCCGCTCGAGCATCACGCCGCCGAAGGCGACATGCGGGTTCGATGCCACCGGCACGAAGCGCACGCGGGCATGGGCGAACAGCCGCCGCAGCCCGTGGGCCTGGTCCAGCGGAACAGGTCGAGAGTGGAGTCCGGACATTGTTGTTGTGGTCTGGGTTGTCTTGAGCGCGCTCAGGCGTGCGTCGCGCGATGCAGCGGCGCGTGGGCTTGCGGCGCGGCGAAGATCAGGTTCATGTCGCTCGCGTCCATGCGGTAGGCGGTGCCCGCGGTCGGGCGCAACGCGCGGTGAACGAGGGCGTGCGAGGACAGGCGGTGCCAGTCTTCCGGCACGCGCTGGCCGTTGGCCACGCCGACGACCTTCAGGCGGTGGCGGATCAACGCGTCGAGCGCCGGGCCGAGCTTGACCGCCTCGTCCATCTTCGAGAGGATCACGCCGCGCGCGAGGCTCGCGCGGTAGGAGATCAGCACGTCCTCGATCGTCTCGCCCTGCTGCGCGGCGTTGACGACCACGAGCTTCTGGATCGAGCGGTGGCCCAGCATGTCGAGCAGCTCGCGCGTGCGGCTGTCGCGCTGCGCCATGCCGGCGGTGTCGATCAGCACCATCTTCTTGGCGGCCAGCAGGTCCAGCAGGTCCTCGAGCGAGGCGCGGTCATGCGCGGTGTGCACCGGCACGCCGAGGATGCGGCCGTAGGTGCGCAGCTGCTCGTGCGCGCCGACGCGGTAGGCGTCCAGCGTGACGAGGCCGAGATTCGACGCGCCGTACTTGGTCGCGAACGCGGCGGCCAGCTTGGCGGTGCTGGTGGTCTTGCCGACGCCGGTGGAGCCCACGAGCGCGTAGACACCGCCCTGGTCTTCGAGCGCCGCTTCGGCGTCGCCCGTCATCAGGTTGCGTTCGAGCACGCCGGCGGCCCAGGCGGCTTCGTCGGCCACGTCGGCGGGCAGGCTCTGCGCGAGCTTGCGGATCAGCGCCGGCGAGAAGCCGCAGTCGAGCAGCTTCTGCGTCAGGCGCGCCTGGCCCGGCTGGCGCTGCAGCTTCTCCATGAAGGCCAGCGCGCCGAAGCGCTCCTCGATCAGCCCCTTCATCGAGCGCAGCTCGCTCATCATCTCCTGCTCGCGGCGCAGCGCGGCGGCTTCGTCGACCGGGCGGTGGGCACGGGCGTTGTCGGCCGCGACGTCGGCAAGCGAGGGCACCGGCGAGGGCGCTGCAGCGCGCACTTCCTCGTGCGGCAACGGCGTGTCGCGCAGCACGGCCTGGGCGGCCTGCGCCACAGGCGCGGCGGGTGCCGCCGGCGCGTTCATGCGCGCGGTCAGCTTGGCCTGCAACGGGCTCATCTCGGGCTCGGGGCGCTCGGCGGCGACCGGCGCGTCGGACTTCATCGCGGCCTCGCGGCGGCGCAGCATGCGCTCGCGCACATAGTCCTGGAACGACAGCGTGCTCATGCTCAGCTGCTCGACGTCTTGCTGCACCTCGGCGCTGGCCTGGCCCGCATGCCGAGCTGCCGATCGAACGGCCAGCGAGCGAGCGGGCGCCGCCGACGGCGCGGGCGCCGCCATGCGCTCGATCTGCTCCATGCTGCCCGGCGCCATGGCGAGCACTTCCACGCCGTCGGCACACGGCTTGGTGGACAGCACGACCGCGTCGTCGCCCAGCTCTTGACGCACGAGGCTGAGTGCGTCGCGCGAAGTCCGCGCCGTGAATCGTTTGACGTTCATTGGATGCCTCGGGTGGTCGATTCGGACAGGAGTCCGGAAACTGAAGTCCAGTGTGTAAGAACGGCCCTGCCGGCGGTCACGCGATGAACGACCGGAATGCCGCCCATTTGGCGGATCGGCGGACGCTGTGGTTTCGGGGTGCGCATGGGCTCGGAAACACGTTGGACGGTGCGGCCATTGTTCCGAGCGGGTCGGAAAACTTAAGCGCGATAAGAGGGGGAAAGCGGGGGTGTTTCGCACGTCAACCCGGCCCCCGCACGTGGCTCGCCGCGGCGAACGCAGCGATCCGTCAGACCGCGCCGCCGATGATCGAGCCGATGCGAATCGAGTGTGTCTCGGGGATCTCGCTGTGGCCCAGCACGCGCAGCCGCGGCGCGGCGCGCTTGAGCAGGCGGGCCATCGGCGCGCGGATCATGTCGGGCACCAGCAGGCACGCCGGCACGCCCAGGTCTTCCTGGCGCTTGGCCGATTCGGCGGCGCTGCGCGTGAGCGTGTCGGCGACGCCCGGGTCGAGCGCGGCGCCGTGCGGCGAGTTCAGCGCCTGCGCGACGAGGCGCTCCAGCTCGGGCTCCAGCGCGATCACGTCGAGCTCGCGCACCGGGCCGTAGATCTGCTGCACGATCGACGGCGCGAGATGGATGCGGATGCGCCGCGCGAGCTCGCTCGGGTCAGTCACGGCAGCGGCGTGTTCGGCCAGGCTTTCGATGATCGAGCGCATGTCGCGGATGTGAACGCCCTCCTCCAGCAGCAGCTGCAGCACCTTCTGCAGCGCGGCGATGCCCACCATCTTGGGCACCACGTCCTCGATCAGCTTGGGCGCCAGCTTGGTCACGTGCTCGACCAGCTGCTGCGTCTCCACCCGGCCGAGCAGCTTGGCGGCGTGCAGCTGCATCAGGTGCGACAGGTGCGTGGCAACGACGGTCGAGCAGTCGACCACCGTGAAGCCCGACATCTGCGCCGTTTCGCGCTGCCGCTCCTCGATCCACACCGCCGGCAGGCCGAACGCCGGATCCTTGGTGGCCGTGCCGAGCAGCTGCGTCGTCGCGCCACCCGGATTGATCGCGAGCCACATGCCCGGGTACGCCTCGCCCTCGCCCACCACTGCGCCGCGCAGCGTGAGCCGGTACATGCTCGGCTTGAGTTCGAGGTTGTCGCGAATGTGCACCGGCGGCGGCAGGAAGCCGACGTCCTGCGCGAACTTCTTGCGCACGCCCTTGATGCGCGCCAGCAGGTCGCCTTCGCGCGCCTTGTCGACCAGCGCGATCAGCCGGTAGCCGACCTCCAGCCCGAGCGTGTCCACCGGCTGCAGGTCGTCCCAGCTGGCTTCGGCGTTGGCCGGCGGCAGCTCGCGCGCCGGCGGCGGCTCGGCAGCGACCCGCTTGTTGCGCTCGTGCATCCACCACGCGCCGTAGCCCATCGCCCCGGAGATCAGCAGGAAGACGAGGTGCGGCATGCCCGGAATCAGCCCGAGCGCGCCGATCACGCCCGAGACGATCGCGAGCGAGCGCGGCGAGTTGAAGACCTGCTTGCCGATCAGCGTGCCGACATCGTTGTCCTTGCCCACGCGCGAGACGACCATCGCCGCGGCCACCGAAATCAAGAGCGCCGGGATCTGCGCCACCAGCGCGTCGCCGACGGCCAGCAGGATGTAGCTGTCTGCCGCGGCGGAGGCGCTCAGGCCGTGCTGGGCCATGCCGATGGCGAAGCCGCCAATGATGTTGATGAAGAGGATCAGCAGGCCGGCAATGGCGTCGCCGCGCACGTACTTCGATGCACCGTCCATCGAGCCGAAGAATTCCGCCTCCTCGCCGACTTCGGCGCGCCGCCTCTTGGCATCCTTCTCGTTGATGAGGCCGGCGTTGAGGTCGGCATCGATGGCCATCTGCTTGCCGGGCATCGCGTCGAGCGTGAAGCGCGCGCCGACTTCGGCGATGCGCTCGGCGCCCTTGGTGACGACGATGAAGTTGATGACCACGATGATGGCAAAGACGATCAGGCCGACCGCGAAGTTGCCGCCGATCAGGAAGTGGCCGAAGGACTCGATCACCGCGCCGGCGGACCCCGGGCCGGTGTGTCCCTCCAGCAGCACGACCCGCGACGAAGCCACGTTGAGCGACAGGCGCAGCAGCGTGGTCAGCAGGATCACCGTCGGGAAGGCCGAGAAGTCGAGGGGGCGCACCATGTAGGCGGCCACGATCATCACCATCAGCGCCATTGCGATGTTGAAGGTGAACAGCAGGTCCAGCGCCAGGGGCGGCAGCGGCAGCACCATCATCGCCAGCACCATGATGATGAACAGCGGCGCCATCAGCGCGCGGATCGCGCCTGCGTTGGGGCCGAGCCAGCGCTGCATCTGCAGCATCATCGAATTCATCGGTCAGCCTCCGTCTTGTGGTGCGGGTCGAGTTCGTCGGGCACGCTGAGCGGCGGCAAGTCGCCCGGCATCGGCGCATGGCCGGCCAGCGCGGCGCGCAGCTGGTACACGTAGGCGAGCACCTGCGCCACCGCGGCGAAGAGCGCCGCGGGAATCTCGCGGTCGATCTCGGCATGCGCATAGAGCGCGCGCGCGAGCACCGGCGCCTGCAGCACCGGCACCTTGTTCGTCTTCGCCGTGTCGCGGATCGACATCGCCAGCAGGTCGGCGCCCTTGGCGACCACGCGCGGCGCGGCCATCTTGGCGTCGTCGTACTTCAGCGCAACGGCGTAGTGGGTCGGGTTCATCACCACCAGGTCGGCGTTGGGCACCGCCGCCAGCATGCGCCGGCGCGACATCTCGCGCATGCGCACCTTGACCTTCGCCTTGACCTCGGCATTGCCCTCGACTTCCTTGTGCTCCTGCTTCATCTCCTGGTGGCTCATCTTGAGCTTGGCAGCGTGCAGGTGGCGCTGCAGCGGCGCATCGACGGCGGCAAACAGCGCCAGCACGAGCAGCATCAGGAGCAGCCCGCCGAGCACCGTGCTGCCCACCTGCTGCAAGGCCGTGGGCAGCGGCTGCGCGATCAGGCCGGCGAAGGCGTCGAGGTGGCCCTTCAGATAGAAGCCGCCGATGACACCCAGCAGCAGCGCGAGCGCGCAAGCCTTCAGCGCGGTGATGAATTGCTGCTTGGAGAAGAGATTGGGCAGGCCCTTGATCGGGTTGAGCTTGCCGAACTTGGGTTGCAGCGGCTTGAGCGTCCAGTTCCAGCCGCCGATCAGCACGCTGCCGCCGATGGCCGCCGTCACCATCACGAGGCCGAGCGGGACCAACACCCACATCATCTTGGCGCCGACGTGGGCGAGCCGCTGCGCCATCAGTTCGGGGCGCGTGCTGGCGAGGTGGTCGAAGCTCAGCGCTTCGACCAGCATCAGCAGCAGCCAGGAGGTGACCTGCGGGGCCGCGGCAACCAGCAAGGCGCCGCCCGCCGCGATCGCCGCGAAGTGGCCGAAATCGCGCGAGCGCACGACCTGCCCCTCCTCGCGCGCCTTCTGAAGCTTGCGCGGGGTGGCTGGTAGGTTGCGTTCTGCTGCGTTCTGTTCTGCCATGAGGAAGCGCCGCTCATGGGTGGCGCTTCGTCATTGTTCCGGGGGAACCAACAGGCTTGAGCGGGAAGAGAGGGGGTTTGGGGGGGCTTATTTCGGCAACACCCACAGCACCACGCAAGGTGTTTCCACAAACATGCTGGAGTCCCCCTCCTGGAGGGGGACCTGGGGGAGCTGTCGAACGAGCTGGAGCCCCTTCTTGGAGGGGCTGGGGGAGCGGTGCGATAAGTCCGGCCGTCCGCAGGACGGCATCCACCTCGACCAGGGGTGCAAGCTTCCTGTCGCAGCCCCCCGCCCCTCACGCGCTCGCCTAAAACCCCAAACTCGCCAGCAGATCGTCGACTTCGCTCTGATTCGCCACGACGTCGGTGCGTGCCGCGGGATCGACCACCGGCCCGTGCAGCGTCTCGGGGTCGATCAGATGCTGCTGCACCTGGTCGGGCGGCGCCACCTGGATCAGCAGCTTGACGAGGCTGTCCTCCAGGTCGCCCGCCAGCTTCACGACCTTGGCCACCACCTGGCCCGTGAGGTCGTGGAAGTCCTGCGCCATCATGATGTCGGTCAGGTGCTGGTCGATGCGCGCGGTCGAGGCCTCGACGTCGCCGACGAAGTTCATCACCGAGCCCGAGGCCACCGCCTTGACGGGGTCGGCCACGATCGAGGCAGCCATGGCGCGCGTCTCGCGGGCGATCTTCTCGTGCTCCGACTTGGCCTGGTCGACCGAATTGAGCACCTTCTCGGCCGCCTCGCCGGTCTTCTTGGCGACGTAGTTCAGGCGGCTGCGGGCATCGGGCAGGTTGTCGGCGGCGATCTGCAGGTGGGGCATGACGCCGAGCTGCTCGAGCGTGTCGTGCAGCAGGCGCGTCAGGTGGCCGATCTGCTGGTACACCTCGGGCGAGGCGCCCTGGATGGCCGGCGCGGGAAGGTCGATGGGCTTCATGGGGTGTCCTTCAGGCGGCAGCCGTGAGCTTCTGCACGATCTTCTGCACCTTCTCTTCCAGCGTCGCCTTGGTGAAGGGCTTGACGATGTAGCCGGCCGCACCGTCCTGCGCCGCGCGCACGATGTCTTCCTTGCGCGCCTCGGCGGTGACCATCAGCACCGGGATGTGCTTGAGGCTCTCGTCCTTCTTGACGGCGGCCAGCAGCTCGAAGCCGTTCATGTTGGGCATGTTGATGTCGCTCACCACGAAGTCGATCTTCATGTTCTTGAGCACGCTCAGCGCCGCCACGCCGTCTTCGGCTTCTTCGGCGTTGTTGTAGCCGATCTCCTTGAGCAGGCCGCGCACGATGCGCCGCATGGTGGAGAAGTCGTCCACGATCAAAAACTTCATGTCGTTGGGGGTGCTCATGGCGGTCCTCGGTCGGAGCCTCAGTCGGGTGCTCTGCGGCTTATCGGGTCAATCGGCAGCGAAATTAAGGGTGCGACCTCAGCAGCGGGCCGCGCAAGCGCCGATTCGTTCTCGTCTGCGGGCGGCGCACCGAAGAAGCGCTCCTCGGCCTCGCGGTTCATGACGATGATGCTGATGCGGCGGTTGACCGGCGCGGCGGGGTCGTTCTTGTCGAACAGCGAACTGGAGGCGAGGCCCTGCACGCGCAGCACGCGCGCATCAGGCAGGCCGCCGGCCAGCAGTTCGCGCCGCGAGGCGTTGGCGCGGTCGGCCGACAGCTCCCAGTTGCTGTAGCCGAGTTCGCCGCCCAGGAACGGCTTGGCGTCGGTGTGGCCCTCCAGGGTCAGCCGGTTGGGTACCTCCGTGAGCACCTCGCCGATCAGTCGCAGCAGCTCGCGCATGTAGGGCTGCACCACCGCGCTGCCGCTGGCGAACATCGGCCGCTGGTTCTCGTCGACGATCTGGATGCGCAGGCCGTCGGCCGTCATGTCCAGGCGGATCTGCGACTGCAAGGCGGCCAGCTTGGCGTTGTTGGCGAGCTTGCCCTGGAAGCTGTTCTTCAGCCCCTGCAGCCGCTCGAACTCCGCGCGGCGCTGCGCGGCCTTGAAGTCCTGCAGGTTGACGGTCTTGCGGCGCGCCTCGTTGTCGCCCGACTTCACCTGGCCGCCTTCGCGCGACAGGTCAAGACCGCCCCCCTTGATCACGTGCGACGCGTCGCCCGAACCGCTGCCGCCCAGCATCGACACCTTGAGCGGCGAGTTGAAGAACTCCGCAATGCCCTTCTTGTCGCCTTCGGTGGTGGAGCCCAGCAGCCACATCAGCAGGAAGAAAGCCATCATCGCGGTCACGAAGTCGGCGTAGGCGATCTTCCACGCGGCGCTGTGGGGGCTGTGCCCACCGCGCTTGATGCGCTTGACGATGATGGGCTGAAGCTTCTTTGAGTCACCGGCCATGGAGAGCACCCGAGAAAGAGAGCCTTGCGCATATGAACCCCGTTCGGGCGCTGTCCACGCTGCCCTTCGACAGGCTCAGGGCGAACGGGTTTGTTCGCGAACGCTCGCCCCGACCGCTGACGACGTCTCGATGCTCGTTCACTTGCGGCCCTTCACGTGGTCTTCCAGTTCGGAGAAGGTCGGCCGGTCGCCCGAGTACAGCACCTTGCGGCCGAACTCGACCGCCACCTGCGGCGCGTAGCCTTGCATGCTCGCGAGCAGGGTCGTCTTGATGCACTGCAGCTCCTTGCTGCCTTCGTCGTTCTTCTGCTCGAGCAGACCGGCGAGCGGCTCGACGATGCAGTAGGCGAGCAAGATGCCGAGGAAGGTGCCCACCAGCGCCGAGCCGATCATCGCGCCCAGCACCGCCGGCGGCTGGCCGACCGAGCCCATCGTGTTGACCACGCCCAGCACTGCCGCCACGATGCCGAAGGCCGGCAAGGCGCCGGCCAGGCGCGTGATCGCGGCCACCGGCAGGTGGTTCTCGTGGTGGTGGGTTTCGATCTCGCTGTCCATCAGGCTCTCGATCTCGTGCGAGTTGAGGTTGCCCGAGACCATCATGCGCAGGTAGTCGGTGATGAACTCCACCACATGGTGGTCGCTCGCGATGTGGGGGTACTTCTGGAACAGCGGCGACGAGTGCGGCTCGTCGACATCGCGCTCGATGGACATCAGCCCTTCCTTGCGCGTCTTTTGCAGGATGTCGAACAGCAGCGCCATCAGCCCCATGTAGCGCTGCTTCGAATACTTCGAGGTCTTCAGCAGGCCCGGCAGCGCCACCAGGGTGGCCTTGAGCACCTTGGGCTGGTTGGTGACGGTGAACGCCCCGAGCGCACCGCCCAGGATCGCGACCAGCTCGGTGGGCAGCGCCTGCAGGATGACGCCGATGTTCCCGCCATGCACGATGTAGGCGCCGAAGATGCAGCCGAGCGCAACGACGTAACCAATGATGACGAACATGTTGTTGGGCGTTTGCGAACCGTGTCGCCGCAGGAACGGCTGCGGTGGGATGTCGGGGATTTATCGGCCCGCGAGCGTTTCACTTGAGTGTCGCGCCGGCCTGCGCCGCGTGATCGCTGCAACAACACCGAAATGCCGGCCCTGCCGGCTCGTCCCTCATGCCGGAGCCTCCCTCCCGGAGGGAGGCTGGAGGGAGCAGTGCATTCAGCGGCCACGGCCCGCCTTTTTTTGCCGTCCTTGGACGGCAAAAAAAGCGGGCCCTCGCGGGCCCGTTGTGGAAAGCACATCAAATGTGCCAGGAGGAGACAAGACACAAAAACCAATCGGATACCTTGAGCTTATCGGCTCGCCGAACGCCCGGCTTGACCGGGCGCAGGCAGGAAACGCCGCGCTTCGTGAATTAATGCATCTGGATGCCGCCCGCGGCCCGACCCTTGCCGGCACGCGCCGGCGGATTGCACAGGCCGCACACGTAGTGCCTGGCGTTCTCGTGCGGATGCGTGACGAACTTTCCCTTGCAGCGCGAGCAGGCGGTCAGCGTCAGCATGCCGTTGTCGACGAACTTCACCAGGCGCCAGGCGCGCGTCACCGACAGCAGCGCCTCCAGGCCTTGCGCGGTGGTCTGTTCCTGGTAGAGCTGGTAGGCCTTGATGACGGTGTCGATCTCGTCCATCTCGGCGACCTTGTTCAGGTACTCGTGGATGTTCAGGAACAGGCTCGCGTGGATGTTGGGCTGCCAAGTCATGAACCAGTCGGTCGAGAAGGGCAGCTGCCCCTTGCTCGGCGACTTTCCCGACACTTCCTTGTACAGGCGCAGCAGGCGTTCGTACGAGAGATCCGTTTCCGACTCGAGCACCTGCAGGCGTGCGCCCAGGTTGATCAGCGTGATGGCCCGTTCGATCTGCCTGGCTTCGGTGAGGATGCTCTTGCTGCGCATGGGGTGTCGTCTCGAAATTTGGTGGATTTGTCGAAGCCCCAACCCGTTCACCCTGAGGTATCGAAGGGTCGGGCTGAGGTATCGAAGCCCGCTGCGGTCCGCGCCAGCCCTTCGATACCTCAGGGCGAACGGAGTGTCGCGGCCCGGCGAGTGGCTGACCTAAGCGGCCTCGTGGTGCCGCCCGGCCATCAGGATGCTGGCGTGCAGTCGGCTCGTCGTCTCGTTGGCGGCGCCGGCCTTGCCGTGGTTGGTCAGGAGGCCCCACACGAGGTCGTCGTCGTCCATGCGGAACTTGCACAGCAGCGTGTTGCCCGAGGCGATCTTCATCATCTGCGCCGGGCTCAGCAGCGCGATCAGCGCGGCGTTTTCTTCGCTGATGCCCAGGCGGTACAGCGCCTGCTCGCGGTCGGCGCGGATGAGGCTTTGCGCCAGCATCAGGTAGGAGAGATTCGTTTCGCGGATTTCGCTGAGGATCTGGTCGGTGTTCATCGCTTGGCTCCGGGTCGGCTGGCTTGTGGGTGTCTGCTGTCTCGTCGATATGGCTTCAACGTGAAACGGATTGTGTAGACCGGAGTTGGCCCGGAACATCAGGTCTGTTCTGTCGCTTGAGTCCCGCTTCTTCCGTGACTGCTGTCAGGCAACTTCCTACGTGGAATCCCTTTGCCAGACAGCTCCGACCCTCGACAAGCGGCCCGCCGCTCAAGTTGGGCACTGCTCGTGTCGACAAGCTTCATTGGCCCCGCGCCAAGGGCTCGAACAGTGCTCGAAAAAGACGACAAATTTCACTTGACAGACCCCTCAAGTCGCGCTGAAGCCGGTCCGATAACCCAGCCAACGGGCCAGAGCAATCGAACCCGGGGTCCGGAACAGCCGACCGATGGTTTTGGACGAGGGCAACGAAATCCCCTCGCCTCTCGATCAACGGATGACTGCCGCCGGGCGCAGTCTGCGGAAGGCCGCAGACGCAGCGCGAAGACCGCAAGGCCCCCGCGCTGAGGCATTGCCGGCGTCTGCCGGGAGTCACTTTCTTACTTTAGGAGCTTGATCATGGGTATGTCCGTCAATACCAACGTCATTTCGCTGAA
>CAJPFZ010000597.1 GCA_905339355.1 Burkholderiaceae bacterium | reverse complement strand
GCCGGCCGAGCGGAGCTGGCGACCGACGCCCAGGCCAACATCGTGCGTTCGCAGTTCAACGCGATGCAACAAGAGGTCTCTGCTCGCATAGCCAAGAGCACCTGTCCTGACGTCCTGCACGAGGTGCGTGAACAGATCGGGCAGGTGTTTCGACTTGCCTCCGGGAGCGGCGCGCACGCTGCAGCGCAAGCCCTGACATCGGTCCGAGCGCAGCTTGCCGACTCCCGCGTTCGCCTGGACGAGTTGCGGCAGCATGCGCTCGACCCGGACCGCGCAGACCGCCTCTGCGAATCGCTGGCACGGGGCCATGCGCGTGTGACGAAGGCGCCGTTGCACGATGCGGGGCATCTGCTTGGGTGGACGATTCGCGCGGACTTCGATTCATGATGATCGTCGCTACACTGCGCGAATCCTCGATCACAACCGGAGTTCGGCTTGAGCAGAATCCTGAAGGCGGCACTTCCAATATTGATGATCCCTGCCGGCGCGCTCGCACAAGAAGCCGACCTCTTGAAGTGCCGTCGCATCGAACAGCCGATGCAGCGCCTGGCCTGCTATGACGGGCTGACACCTCCGATTCCGCAGGCGGGGTTGGCGCCCACGCCGACGCCCGCTCCGGTTCGGGCGGCGGAACGTTTCGGTCTGGCGCGCGCCGAGTCTGAGGAGAGCAAGGCGATCGAAAGCCACATACCTGGCCGCTTCGATGGGTGGGAACCAAAGACCCGCATCCGCCTTGCCAACGGACAGCTCTGGGAGATCAGCGACGGTAGTTCGGGCGCCTACCAATTGGTCGATCCCAGAGTGCGGATCCGACGAGGGGCACTGGGTGCGTTCTACCTTGAGATCGAGCATCAAAGTCGCTCGCCCAGGGTCAAGCGCGTTCAGTGAGTGCTGCCGTGAGGGGCGACGCCCAGTGCCTGGGGAACCATTTGATCAGTTGACTGCGCGAAGACGGCGAGTCGACGATACGCGCTTTTGCGCGCCAACGAGAAAGGGGCCCGAGGGCCCCATCCTGGTTCTGAATTGCAGGGACTTCCCCTACGCTGCTGTGGTCAAAACCGCTGCGTGTATCGAACGTATGGCGTACGGCCGTAGGAGTCGTACAGGTAGAAGTTGAAGTTGCGACCGTCGAACGGCACGAGTTGCGGACGCTTGTCTCCCGCATTCACAACACCGACCGTCAACTTGCCGTTCTTGATTGGCGGAGTCCAGTTGAGCTGCAAGTCATGGGTCACATAGGATCCGACGACGCGGTCATCGTCCGGGTTGTTCGGCGAACCTGCGTTCCGGCCAATCCAGTTGACGTTCCACGCAAAATCGAAGCCGCCCATGGTCCATTGGTTCTGGAGCACCGCACGATCCTTCGGCTGCCCGATGGAGCCGTTGAAGTCGTACCCACCCTCCTTGTACGACAGGACTCGCGAGTAGGTCAGGTCATGCTTCAATCCGCCCCATGCACCAAGCTTGTAGCTGAACAGAACGCTCAGATCGATACCGTCTGTCTTCAGTGTTCCTTCGTTCGCCCAACCGGTATCGATGCGAAGGATCGCACCGTTTCCTGCACGTGTCAGGCCCAAGCCAGCGGGAATGGAACGGGGGTCGACACCGCGATCGCGATCGATGATGTCCTGAGCGGCAATCTGGACGATCTGATCCTCGATCTTCGTGTTCCAGTAATCAGCCTTCACGCTGAAAGTCGGCGTCACATCCCAGACAACGCCGAGGGTGAATTGCTTCGACTTCTCCGAATCGAGCTGCGCGTTGGCCTGGTCGTACGTATCCACCTGAACCAAAGTCGTCGTTCCGCAGGTCGCCGGCGGTCCGCCGAAGGCGATGCAGGTCTGCGGATCAAGTACCGACTCGGCCGAAAACTGAGTCTTCTGGGTCAGCACAGGCAGACTCGGTGCGCGAAAGCCTGTTCCCGCTGAAGCGCGGAACAGCAGGTTGGGCATCAACTTCCAGCGAACCGACGCTTTGGGTGCAAAGTCGTCACCATAGTCGGAATACTTTTCGAATCGTCCAGAGAGATTGACCTCGATCGCCTTCGTGATCGGAAGCAGAACTTCACCGGCGAACGAGTGGACGTCGCGCGTGCCGCCCGACGAGTTGCCGGCAGACCCTTCGATCACGCCAGCCTCCTGAAGGGAGTCGTATTGATCCCGGAAGAGCTCCCTGCGGGACTCTGCACCCACCGAGGCAACGGCAGCACCTCCGCCGAGGGCGAACAGTTCGAAGCTTGCTTGGCCGAAGAACTCGCGCTCCTTGTATGTCGAATCGCGATTGATGGTGGCCTTGATCGCGTTCAGGATGTCCGGGTCGTTCTGGCTGGGCGTGAAGATGTCGTATTCGCCCGAGTTGACGTACTGCTCTGCCAGCGGGCGGACGATGTAGTTGCGGCCCAGTTCGTAGTACTGCGAAACGCTGTTGCGGAAACCAGCTTCGACGTCGACCTTGCCAAGCTTGCCGCGCACACCGGCAACGAGGTTGTAGTAGTTGTTGTCGGTGAAGGTATCGCGGTTGCCGGCAGCGGCAAACCGGTGGCGCAAAGTAATCGGACCCGCATTGCCGGTCGGGTTGTTCGGGCTGCCCGCGGCCACCGTGAGCTGTGCCGGCGTTGGCGCATAACGGCCAAAGCTCTCGACACGGCTGATGGCGCCATTCATGAAACCTGTCCAGTCGGCGGTGATCTGGTGCTCGCCGTTCATGAACAACGAGGTATTTGTGATCTCGGCCTCATCCGCCGCCACGGCGTTGAAGTTGAACGAACACGTGCCGGCAGCCGTGAGATAGAAGTTCGTGTCCGTACACGCACCGGGAACCGCAATGAACGGGTCACTGGCGTTCACGCGGTAGTTATTGGCAAACGAAGAGACGCCAAGCGCTTGACCCCACGGACGCTGGTTCGTGAAAACCATGTCACGGTGAGTGCGTGCGATGCCGCCCAGCACGAATCCCTTGTCGGTGCTCATCCCGATGACTGCCGACGACTCCTCGCGATCGCCGCCCTTCGTCTCGGGGCGGTGGAACCCAGCCATCAGTTCGATGCCTTCGAAGTTCTTCCGCGTAATGAAGTTGACCACGCCGCCGATCGCATCCGAGCCGTAAATGGCCGAAGCGCCGTCGGTCAGAATCTCGATGCGCTCGATCATCGCCATCGGGATCACGTTCAGATCCACCGAGTCACCGACCATCGGGCCTTTGGCGGCGCGGCGGCCATCAATGAGGACCAGCGTGCGTGCCTCGCCCAGCGAGCGGAGGTTAATGCCCGCAAAGGACTGGGCCGACGAGCCGGATTGCGGCCGGAAGTTGCCGGACGTGGCGTAGCTCTGATTGCGCATGAACTCCGCAACGCTGACGGCACCACTGACGTCCAGTTGTTCGCGGTTGATGACCGTGACCGGCAGCGACCCTTCCGCATCGACGCGTTTGATCCGCGATCCCGTGATCTCGACCCGCTCGAGCTGTTGTTGAGCCATGGCGGGAAGTGAGCTGAGAGCGAGCGAGCCGCCGAAGGCAAGCATAAGGCCCGTGCAGACCTTGGTTTTTCTGAACATGTGATCTCCTGTGTGAAGCACTGGACGGTTGAGTAATAGACCGGGGTCCTGACAGATCACGTACCCAATCTTGTGAATGGCTCGTGGTTGGTCATCGAGGACCTCTAAACATTGTCACTGAGAGTAAGCGTTGCCGAGTTTCGGGTATTCCTTGATCGATGTTTTTTGGGGACGAGGGAAATCAACTGGTCTAGACCACTTCGGCAGCGGAGCGACCAGAAGAAGCAGGAGAAGACAGGGAGGCCGCGCCCCCACGAGACCCTGTCTCGCGAGGGCGCCCCGAGGGAACTCAGAAGAACTTGTAAGCGGCACGGAACATCAGGCTGCGCCCGAGTGGATCGGTAAAGCGCGGGTCGTAGCCTCGTTGAAACGTCGTCGCCTGCACCGTTCTAGGAGGATCCGTATCGAACAGGTTGTTCACACCAGCGGTCAGCGTCAGGTTCTTGACGCCCGTCCAGGACAGCGAAAGATCCCACAGCGAATAGCTTCCGACGTCGCTGGTTTCGTCTTGGTCGGTGTAGCCGGACTTGAACCGCTGAGCCAGCGTCGCCCCCCACGGGCCCATGCTCCATGTGCCAGTCAAGGTGTGCTGCCAGCGGAAGACCGGTGCGTTATCGGAATAGCGGCCCACCGCATTGATGAACTCGCCGCCACGCTCACGCTGATACTTGTACTTGGTGATGTAGGTGCCATCCACGACCACTCCGAAACTTCCCCACGGAGTGCTACCCAGGCGCCAGGCAGCTGACAGGTCAATGCCGTTTGTCTTGAGTTTGCCGAGGTTTTCGATCGGTGCGTCGATGTATGCAATCGGGTCGAAGTTCGGATAGTTCAGGCAAACATCCACGTCGGAACGATCAATACCGGCTCCCGGCGTGCCGGACAACTGGCTACACCTTACAAAGCGGGAACTGTACTTGGTTGCGTCCCCGAAGATGGCCTGTTCGGGCAGGCCGCTGATAAGGTTTCGGACGGTAATCTGCCATACGTCAACTCCCAGCGTCACGGACGACGTGGGCTCGAAGACAAGGCCGACCGTCATCGTCTTGGATTTCTCAGGATCGAGCGTACCTGCGGGAAGACCGATCCCGGCGGGACCACTGTTTCGCTGCAACACCTGCTGGCCGCATACGACGCCGGGCGAGGCCCCTGGCGCGGCAGCACCATTCGGGCACAGCAGCGGGTCGTCGTAGTTGTCGGAGGTGAAAGTCAGCGATGCGGGCTGGTAGATCTCATAGAGAGTCGGGGCACGGAAGCCCGTATTGATCGAGCCCCGCACCAGCAGTTGCTGCGTTGGCTGGTAGCGCAAGCCCAGCTTCGGGTTGAAGGTGTTCCCGAAATCGCTGTACTTGTCGGCGCGAGCCTGCAGGTTCAATTCCAGTGTCTTTGTGACCGGAACGCTCAGTTCGGCGAACACGGCCGAGACCTTCCGGCTGCCGGAGGTATCACTGTCCGGATCGATGCCGAGGCTGCCCAACGCGGCGGTGATGTCGGTGGCCTCGAACGAAGACCTTTCCTTGCGGTGCTCGAAACCGAAGGAACCGGCCAAAGGCCCGCCGGCCATCTGCATCAGTTCCCGGCTTACGCGGAAGTCGACGAAGTCAACCTTGTTGGTGCCGATCAAGGTCGGAGCGACAACCTGCGCCGCATCGATCGCCGCCTGCCCCTCGGCCGTCTGATCACCGAACGGATTGATCACGCCGTTCCAGACGCCTTCCTGCATCAGGTCGTCGTTAACGTATCCTCTTATCACCGAGGCGGTACTCTTGTTCTTTGAAGTCCCGAATGCCCCACGGTAGTCCCAGCCGGAGAACAGGCCCTGCGCCTCGAACATCGCACGCTCGGTCTTCGTGTCGTCGCCGCTCGTGCGCTTGCCAGCTGGCACCTGGCGCCAGTTGGCCACGCCGCCCAGAACGGTCGCATCCGGGTCCGCGCTCATGATGTCGGGAATCTGCGTTGCCACCCCCGCCGCCCCCGCCGGGAAGAACGGGCTCGTCGCCGGCATGAGGTGCCCGGTGGGGGCCGCGGCAACGCGAGAGACGGCCTTGTTGCGGGCATTTAGGTACTCGGCCGAAATCGTATGGTCGGGCGACAGTGCGAACGAACCGCGAAGCAAGGCGGTGGTCTGTTCATTCTTGGGAATGATGTCAATGTCGCGAGTGAAGTCGTAGCGGCAGCTGTCGAACGCGCCGGTATTGTCCGGATTCGCATTGCGGGGCAAGGAACTGGGAGGATTGCAAGTTGGCCCGGAAGGCTCGAAACCATTCAGATCGCCCGGGAAGGACGTCCCGCTCGTACCAGCGCTGATGTCATTGCGGGTCGTCCCGAGAACGCCAGTCGCGGCAAACGGGCGATCTTTCGCTTCCAGCACCTTCTGTTTGCGAACGTCCAGCGACGCCATCACGTTGAAACGCTGCTCCGCGAGCGAACCGAAGCCGCCGAGCAAGGTGACGCGGTCCGTGTCTCCGCCGCCTTTGGCCCGGGGCTGCTGCGTCTGCGCGCTCACTTCGAGGCCGCTATAGTCGCGTTTGATGATGAAGTTGATGACCCCACCAATGGCGTCCGTGCCGTACAGCGCGGACGCACCGTCACGCAGCACTTCGATTCGATCGATCGCAGACAACGGGATCGCGTTCAGGTCAACCGCTGCCGCGTCGAAGGCATGATTCGCCACGCGCCTGCCGTTCAGGAGCACCAGCGTCTTGTTGGAGTTCGTCCCAGCGGGACCGCTCAATCCACGGATATCGGCCTCCGCTTTGCCGCCGGTGGTGGCGCCAACCGCCTGGCTGACCCCGAACGTGGCCTGGTTGGCAGCGATGCGCGACATCGCCTGCTCGACGGTGGTGACACCCTGCTTTGTTAAGTCATCGACCTTGATCACGGTCACCGGGAGCGCAGTCTCTGCGTCCACTCGACGGATGGCCGAGCCGGTGATCTCCACACGTTCCAACACCTGCTGAGCCAGCGTGGGGGGAGCATTGAGCCCAAGGGTGCCGCCGAAAGCGAGCATCAGGCCCGAATAGACCTTGGTTTTCTTGAACATGTGATCTCTCCTGTGAAGCACCGAAAGGTTGATCGATGAATCCGGGCCTGGAGCAAGTCACATGCCGATCTTGTGGGCAGGCCGTGACTAATCTGCGCAGACCGAAAATCGATTGTCAGTGAGGCCAAATAGTGGGCTTTCTAGGGTATTCCTTGATCACTCCGGATGCGATCAAGACGCAGATGTCTAGACCACCACTAACGAAGACGACTTTCCTTATTCGGCGCGGCTTTGCGAGGCATTCGCGCCTCCGCTCGCCGTCGCGAGGCGGAGCCGTCTTCAAGGCTTTACAGGAATGTCCCTAGAGCCATGGGACCACCCTCCGTTGGGCGCTAGCAACAGGCTGGTGCTATTGCTGAATGGACGCGGTGCCTTTCTGAACGCCGGTATTGGTCTATGTTGCGTGTGCAGCACACCCCGCTTCGATCCTCGGCACTGCCGCCAACAGCGTGCGCGTGTACTCCGACCTGGGGCGGCTTAGCACCTCCTCGCACGTCCCCGTCTCCTCGATCCGCCCCCGTTGCATCACCGCAATATGGTCCGCGATGTACTCCACCACCCCAATGTTGTGCGTGATGAACAGGTATGAGACACCGAGCTCGCGCTGCAGCTCGCGCAGCAGGTTGAGGATCTGCGCCTGCACCGAGACGTCTAGCGCCGAGGTCGGTTCGTCGCAGACGATCAGCTTCGGCTCAACGGCGAGAGCGCGCGCGATGGCGATGCGCTGGCGTTGGCCGCCGGAGAATTCGTGCGGGTAGCGCGCCAATGCGTCGCCGCGCAGGCCCACCTGATCGACCAGCCGCTCGAGATTGGCGCGCCGCGCGGTGGCGTCGAGTTCCGGGCGCAACGCGATCAGCCCTTCTTCGAGGATGTCGAACACCCGCATGCGCGGGTCGAGCGAGGCGAAAGGATCCTGGAAGATGATCTGGATCGACCGGCGGGCCGCTCGCAGCGGCTCGCCTTCCAGCGTGAAGAGATCCTGGCCGTTGAAGATCGCCTTGCCGTCGATCACAGCCTGATTGCGCAGGAGCTGGACGATCGCCTTTCCGGTCGTCGTCTTGCCGCAGCCCGATTCGCCGACCAGCGCGAGCGTCTCGCCTGAACGGATCGAGAAGGACACGCCCTCGACCGCATTGAAAGCGCCATGCACCCGTTGCAGCAGGCCCCGGCGTATCGGAAAGCGAACGTGAAGACCCTGGACGTCGAGCAACACGTCTCCCGGTGGCCGCCGCGCCCTCTCCGTCTGCGCCGCATGGCTCGCCGGGATCGGCGCTGCTGCCAGCGCCCCCTCGGCGCGTTGGCCGGCAAGGCCCGCCGCGGCTCGGCGCGCGGCGTCGGCCACGACCTCGGGTTCGTACAGGAAGCAGCGCACGCTGGCCGAGCCCGGCAGTTCGGTCAACCCCGGAGGCCGCTGGCGGCAGGTGTCGAAAACCTTGTCGCAGCGCGGCGCAAAGCGGCACGCAGGGAAGTCTTGCCACAACGGCGGCACGGTACCGGCGATCGCGGCCAAGGTGCCGCCGCGCTTGCTCGTGTCGGGCAGCGCCTGCAGCAGCAGGCGCGCGTAGGGATGCTTGGGCGCGGCAAAGAATTCCTGCGCCGTCGCGACCTCGATGATCTGGCCGGCATACATCAGCGCCACCTGATCGGCCATGCCCGACACGACGGCCAGGTCATGGGTGATCAGAAGCAGGCCGAGGCCGCGCTCGCGCTGCAGGTCTTTCAGCAGATCAAGGATCTGCTTCTGGATCGTGACGTCGAGCGCCGTGGTCGGCTCGTCGGCGACGAGGAACTCCGGTTCGGCGGCCAGCGCTACGGCGATCATCACGCGCTGCTTCTGCCCGCCCGACATGCGAAACGGATAGTCGTCGATGCGCCGCTCGGGCTCGGGAATGCCGACCCGCCCAAGCCACTGCAGCGCCTTGGCCCGCGCCTGCGCGCCGCGCAGATCGGTGTGCGTCTCGATCGCTTCGACGATCTGGTCGCCGACCCGCATCACGGGGTTCAAGCTCGTCGACGGCTCCTGGAAGATCATCGCCACCCGACGGCCTCGCACCGTTCGCATGCGCGACTCGGGCAGCGCCAGCACGTCGTCGCCGTGCAGGTCGATGCGGCCCTGCGTGACGCGTCCGTTCTCGGGCAGCAGGCGCATCAGCGCGAGCGCCGTCATGCTCTTGCCGCAGCCGGATTCACCGACGAGCGCGAAGGTCTGGCCGCGGTCGATCGCCAGTGTGAGGCCATCGATGGCCTTGACCAGGCCCGACTCCGAGTCGAGCGCCACCTTGAGATCTTGAATATTCAGCATTGGAGCGGCTCGTCAGGCGGCACGCGGCTTGGCCCGCGCAATGCGCGGCCTGAAGGCGCGCGAGCGGGGGTCGAAGGCGTCGCGCACGCCGTCGGCGAATAGGTTGGCGGCGAGCACCAGCGTCACCATCACGCCGAAGGCGGCGGCGAACGGCCACCACACCACCGGGTCGCGGTTCATCTCGTTGCGTGCGAAGTTGATCATGCCGCCGAAGCTGTTCATCGACGGGTCGACGCCGACGCCGACATAGGACAGCACCGCCTCGTAGAGGATCAGCGAGGAGAACTCGAGCACCGTGACGATCAGCATCAGGTGGGCGACGTTGGGGAAGATGTGCCGCGCCATGATGCGGGTGGAACTCACACCGAACGCCTGGGCCGCCTGCACGTAGTCGAACTCGCGCAGCTTCAGCGTCTCCGCGCGCAGCAAGCGGCACAGGCCGGCCCAGCCGGTCAGGCCCAGCACGGCACACAGAAGGAAGAGTTTCAGGTCGGCGCGCTCCAGTCCGGTCTCGAACAGCTCCGTGTGCTTGTCGAGGAACACCTGCACCATCAGCACGCATGCCGCGATCAGCAGGATGTTCGGGATCGACGACAGCACCGTGTACAGGTACTGGATCGCCTCGTCCGCCCAGCCCTTGAAGTAGCCGGCAACGATGCCGAGCACCACCGCCAGCGGCAGCGTGGCAAGGGTCGCGAGCGAACCGATGACGAACGCCGTGCGTACGCTCTTGAGCGTCTGGTAGAAGACGTCGTTGCCGGTCACGTCGGTGCCGAGCACGTGGTAGTGCCCCATCAACGCGACGATCGGCCCACCCACGAGCGACAGCCCCAGCACCGTGAACAGCGCCGCCCGCCAGGGAATCACGCGCTCGCCATGCCAGACCTGCTGCGCCGTTTCTCTGAAGGGCTGACGGGCGTACCGCGCGATGGCGGCAACGACCACTGCGGCGATCGCAGCCGACACCAGCAGGCCCGCGAGCAGGCCGGCCACGGCGCGCATGGCCACGTCGCCGGCCCATTGCTCATGCGGGCGTTCGAGGTGCTTGCCGCCGTACTTCAGGCGCGGGCCGACACGCTCGACGCGGCCGTCCACCTCCACCGTTTCACGCGTGAAGCTCTCGAAAGCCAGCGGGCGCGAGTAGGTCGTCTCGCGGCCCTCGGCGAGCTGCCGCAGCATGGTGTCGAGCAGCGACCGGGTGCGCGTGTCGTAGGCCACGCTGCCCGCCTGGGCGCCCGCGGCAGGCGACAACACGCTGCGGAAATGCACGCTGTCAGCGAGCGTGATCACCACGCCCACCAGCAGCACGACGGTCGAGGCGAGCGCAGGCGCATCGCTGAACACCTTGCGCCAGGCGGCGATGAGATTCGGGCGCCGGCGCACCAGCATGATGTATCCGATGGCGGCGGCCACCATCAGCCAGATGGCCGCATCGGTCCAGAGCAATACGAACTTCGGCATCGCGTGTCCCTAACCCAGGCGCACCCGGGGGTCGACCCAGGAGTACGCGATGTCGATCAGCACATAGCTCGCGATGTACAGCAGCGAGCCGACGAAGACCATGGTCCGCACGATCGCGAAATCCTGCTTGCCGATGGCTTCGATCACGTAGGCGCCAAGACCCGGCAGACCGAAGAAGCTCTCGAACACGAGGCTGCCGAGGAAGACGTACGGCAGGTAACCGCCTGCGCTCGTGATGATCGGGATCAGCGCATTGCGCAGCACGTGGCGGAACATCACGATGCGCTCCGACAGGCCCTTGGCCCGCGCCGTGCGAACGTAGTCCTTGCCGATCTCCTCGAGGAACATTGCGCGGTACAACCGCGCCTCCGTGCCGAGGCGCGACAGCACCGATAGCGCCACCGGCAACACGAGGAAGCGCGCCAGATCCAGCCCAGTGGCATAGCCCGAACTGGGCACCAGCTTGAGCACACGCGCAAAGAGGAATTGGCCGACGATGATGTAGAAGAGCGCCGAGATCGACAGCATCACCACGCACAGCACCACGCCGGCCAGGTCGAGCCGCGTGTGGCGGAACATCACCAGCAGCAGAGCGAACGACACGCTGGCGATCACCTGCAAGAGGAAGATCGGCGTGGCTAGCTGGATGCTCACCCACATGCGCCGCACGACCTCCTCGCCGATGTCGCCCGCGCTTTCCGCATCGGCGCGTCCGAAGCGCAAGGTGAAAAGCGACACCGACCGCTCCCAGAAGATCGTGTCGGTGAGCTTGCCGGCGCCCTGCTCGGCCTCGTTCCAGTACAGCGGCTTGTCGTAGCCGCGCTCGGTCTTCCACTTGTCGATGAGTTCCTGCGTCACGCGCTTGCCGCCGATGTTCAGCCGCGCCATGTCGTCGGGGGTGTTGACGGTGAAGAAGAGGAAGAAGGTGGCCAGGTTCACCCCGACCAGCACCAGCACGCCGTAGAGCAGGCGGCGAAACGTGTAGTTCAACATCTCGATCGGAGCCGAATCAGGTGGTCAGGATTTCGCCGCGTGCGTTCATGCGCTCGCGGCGTTTGAGAGCGCCGCGCAGGTAGAGCACGGCGAGCAAGGCCAGCGCGCCAAGCGCGGCCAGCGGCCACCACACCGGCCGGTTCCACTCCTCCAGTTTCGCGACGCGGGTCGGAATGTCCAGGCGCAGGTAGCGGCCGTGATCGCGGATGAGGATCGCTGGCTTCGAATTGGCCACCCAGCTCTGCACGGCTGTCGAAGCGTAAGGGAAGAAGCCCATGCTCCACGGGGCGTCCTCTTGGGCGATGCGAACCATCTTGTCGATCACCACCTGCTTTTCCGGACCGTCGTCCAGCGTCTTCAGCTGGACGAACAGCTTGTCGTACTCGGGGTTCTGGTAGTTGGCGGTGTTCTCGCCGTCCGACACGCTCTTCGAGTTCGGTCCATACAGCAGGAACAGGAAGTTCTCGGCGTCGGGGTAGTCGGCGTTCCAGCCCAGCCAGAACACCTGGTGCTTGCCCTTGCGCACCTTGTCCTGAAATTGGTTGTTGTCGGTGGCGCGCACCTCGAGCTGGATGTCGATCTTGGCGAATTGGCGCACCACCCAGTCGATCTCGGGTTTGCGCTCGGGTGTCGGCGGCGCGTAGTAGTCGTAGTTGATCACCAGCGGCCGGCCGGTCTTTGCGTCGCGGCCGTTCGGATATCCGGCTTCGACCATCAGCTGCTTGGCCTCCTCGATCGAGCGGCGGACCCGCTTGCCGCCGACCACCTTGTGGGTGAACGGATTGGTGCCTTCCAGCGTCGATTCGCGCGAGCCGTAGATGCCGTCGGGCAGCGGGCTCATCGCCGTGACGCCGGCCTTCTTCGGAAAGATCGTCGAGTACTCGTCCCAGTCGATGGCGATGGCGATGGCCTGGCGCAGCTTGCGGTTGCGTGCGCGCTGCTCGAGCGTCTCGCCCCAGCCGATCACCGGGTCGATCATGTTGAAGCCGATGATGTAGCTGTTGACGTCGGAGTACTTCGGGAAGGTGAAGCCCTTCTTCTGGTAGTTCGCTCGCACATTGTCCGAATCCATCGCCTCGACGAGGTAGGTGATCCCGGTGTCGGTGCGCTCGAACACCTCCAGGTCGTAGTACCCGTCGCGGAACTTGTTGCGCTGAGGCGTGCTTTCGCGTTCGACCGTCGCCACGATGGCATCGACGAAGGGGGTCTTCTTGCCGCAATCGGCCAGCAGGCCCGCCTTGACGTCCTGCTGCGTTCCCTCGCAGGGATACGGCTCGCCCCGATAGTTCGGGTTGCGGGTCATGACGATGCGGCGGTCTTTCTGATAGTCCGTCACCATGTAGGGGCCGGTGCCCACCGGCCAGGTGTCGAGTGACGTGCCGCGCTCGGCAAGCCCCGGCTGCGCATAGAAGGCATCGGCCTCCCAGGGCAGCGGCGCGAGGAAGGTCATCTGCATCCAGTACTTCCATTGCGGGTACTTGCCCTTGATGCGGATGCGCAGCAGATGCTTCTCGGGCGCGGTGGCACCGGCCAGGGGCCAGCGCCGGAAGTCGAGGAAAGGCTTGTCGGGGCTCGACGGGTCGAGGCCTTCGCGCAGCTTGGCGTCCTCCGCCTTGATCAGCTCGCCATATTCCTTGAGGCCGACGACGTACTCGGAGAACACCCCGAAGATCGGCGTCGTGATGCGCGTCGTCGCGTGCCGCTTGATGGCGTAGACGAAGTCTTCTGCGACCAGTTCGCGCGTGCCGGTGTGCTCGAAATCCATCGGCGTGCGGCGTTCGCCCAGTTCGCCGGGCTTCAGCGCGTGGTAGCGGTACTTGCCGGACTCGTCCTTCGCGAATGCCGGATGCGGCTGAAACAGGATGCCCGGCTTGATCGGCACCTCGTACACGCTCTCGGCGATCTGTTCTGCAGGCGCGCTGTCGGGAAGGCGGTTGCCGTCCTTGTCCAGGTACATCGGCTTGACCACCTCGCCGGCGGTCTTAGGCACCAGCTCGAAGGGACGCTTGAAGTAGTGGTAGCCGTAAGGCGGCTCATACACCTGGTAGGTGACCAGCGTGTCGTTCGACCAGTACGAGGCGGTGGGGTCGAGGTGGCGCGGCGTGTTCTCGATCATCGCCGAACGGATCGCGTTCGACGATTCCGCGCCCTGTTCCCACGGGCTGTTATTGCATCCGACCAGGAGGCCAGCGAGGCCGAGCAGCAGGCTCGACGTCGACAGCACACGCCACGCTCTGCGCGGGCTTCCCAGCTCTTCGTGACCGTGCATGGTGCGGTCTTCCCTTTTCGTGGCATTCAGCCTGCGGGCTTGATGCAGGCCGCTGAAAAACAATGTGCCTCCGACGAGCGCCGGCTTGTGGCCGGGTCACCGTGAGGCAGCGGCGGATGATAAGCCAGCCCCAGGGGCCGCCCGCTCAGGGTTTCACCCGTCCGCAAGGCCCGTGCCGACCTGTCTAGACCGGTCGCACTAGAACACGCAATTCCCGCAATGCTGGCACCGGATCAGTGCCCGTGATCCCAGCCCATCAGCACGTCGCGGCCCTCGACCAGCAGTTCCACACGCGCACCCACGGGCAACGTCACCTTGGTCGGCACGTGGCCAAAGGGCAGCCCCGTGAGGATAGGCGCCCTGGTGATGCTGCGCAGGTGCGCCACCACGCTCTTGAGCGAATAGCCGCGGTCAAGCGGCGACTTCGTGTAGTTGCTGAATGCCCCCAGCACGACGGCCTTCTGCGCCTGCAGCACCCCGGCCTGGTGCAGCTGCAACAGGCCGCGTTCGATGCGGTAGGGATGCTCGTTCACGTCCTCGAGAAACAGCACGCCGCCCTTGGTGAATTGTTCCTGGGGCCAATGCGGCGTGCCGAGCAGCGAACAGACCAGCGCGAGGTTGCCGCCCCACAAGCCGCCGCGCACCTGCAGCCCGTCGAATCCCGCCTCGGTGCGAAACCCGACCGCTTCGAGTTCGCCGCTCATGGCCTCCAGGAAACAGGCCTCGGTGACCTCATCGACCTTGTCGCCACCGAAGTCGGCCACTGCCAGCGGGCCCGCCCAGGTCACGCCCTGGGCGTGCGCCAGCAAGCCGAGCTGCAGCGCCGTCATGTCGCTGTGGCCGACCCAGTGCGTGCCGCGTTCGACGCTGCGGGCGAGCAGCTTCCAGTCGAGCCGGTCCAGCAGCCGAGTGAGGCCGTAGCCGCCCCGCGTGGCAAGGGCCACGTCAGGCGCCTGCCTGGCAACGCGGTGGATGGCGGCCAGCCGCGTGTCATCGTCACCCCCGAAGCGCTGGTGCTTGAGCAGCGCAGCGGGGTCGATGCCCACGTCATACCCATGGGCGCCAAGCCGCTTGGCGGCCCGGCGCAGCGGCGCCGCCTGGGCGAGCACGCCTGCGGGCGTGAAGAGAGTCAGCAGAGTCATCGAGGGGCTCAAGGTTTTGGCGGCGGCGGCAGGTCGACTTCAACGGCCTCGCCCGCAGGGATCGGTTCTTCGTCGGACGCGCTCTCAGCCGCACCGCGGCGCCGGCGGTACTGCTCCCGCCGCTCGGCGAAGAAGTCGCGCAACACCTTCGCGCACTCGTCGGCCAGCACGCCGCCTTCGAGCTGCGTATGGTGGTTCAGCCGGGGCACGGCGAACAGGTCGACCACGGAGCCGGCCGCACCGGTCTTGGGATCGGACGCACCGAACACGACGCGCTTGAATCGGGCATGCATCAGGGCCATTGCGCACATCGCGCAGGGTTCGAGCGTGACGAAGAGTTCGCATTCGGGCAGGCGATAGTTGCCGAGCAACGTGGCCGCATGACGCAGCGCCACGATCTCCGCGTGCGCGGTCGGATCGTGTTCGGTGATGGGCCG
>CAJPFZ010000596.1 GCA_905339355.1 Burkholderiaceae bacterium | reverse complement strand
CACGGCGAAGCCGGCGGTGGCGCTGACCATCACGCGCTCGGCGGCCGCGATGCGCTCGCTCGGCAGATCGCGCAGCTGCTGCAGGGTGCCCGCGATGCGCTCGCGCAGTTGGGCGAAGCTCCGGTCACCCCCGGCCATCGGCGGCTCGGGCATGCCGAGCAGGGGGTAGCCGGCACGCAGCGCGAAGCTGCAGGCCGTGCTGACCTGCTGCGCGAGCGGGAACATGCCGGGCGCGAGCCGGGCACCGAGCAGCGCGGATTCCGCACGCCCGCTGCCTCGCGCGTGGTCCTCGGCCACCTGCAGCGTGGTGTGCAGGCGTTCGAGGTAGTGCACGAGGATCGGCACCGATGCGGCGTAGAGGGAAAGGCTCATTTCGGCCCGCCCGCTTCCGATGCGGGCGCTGCCGGCGCAGCCAGGTGGGCCGTCACGTCCCACTCGCCCCAGCGGCGCACGATGCGCCCCTCGGCGATCTCGATGATCTCGATGCCGGTGATGCGCGTCGAGCGGTGTGTCGGCCCGGCGCCGAGATAGCGCGTGCGATTGGTGCCGACAGCCGACCAGCGTACCGCCACGGCGCAACGCGACTCGTCGATCACCAGGTCGTCGACCTGCGTGCGCAAGTCGGGGAAAGCCTGGACCATCTTCCGAAGCCCGGACGCGAAACCCGCCTTGTCGGCCGGCCGCCCGGCGCTGGCACAGTCTTCGAAGTGCGGCGCATGCAGGCGATCGAAAAGCGCCCAGTCGATGGGCGCGCACCAGAGGCTGATCCATTGCCTCGCGATGTGGTCGAGATCGGCGCGGATGGTCATCGGAACTCGTCGCATGGAAGCCGCCGGTCTTGCCGGCGACCGCAGTATGCCGCCGCGCCGGCGCCTCCTCCGACTTGACGAGAATGGCCGGCCTGCGGGTCGGGCCGGCATTGTCAGGCCTCGCGTTCTGGTCTATGTTCACCGGGCGACGACATGCCGCGCCGCGCAGCGGCCGCCGACGAGCCGGGAGGACACATGGAAACCATCGACGCACGCCAGGCGTACCTGAAGCGCATCACGCTCGTCACGGCGACCGAACGCTACCCACTCGGCGGCGAGCCCGCCACACCGCCCCCCTCGCCCGACGCCGGCGCCAAGCCCCCGCGCAAGCCCACGCTCGCCAGCGAGGCGATGCGCTGGACCTACGTGCTGCGCAGCCGCGAGCGCTGGAAGGGCGACGATCGCGCCGTGGCCCAGCACGAACGCTCGGCGATCGAGACCATGCACGTCTTCGGCCTGTCCGACGCGCAGCTCAAGGCGATCGCCGCAGCCGGCGTGGTGACGGTGGAGATGCCCTTCACCAGCGAGTCCGAGGGCTGGGCCGGCCGCGTGTTCCCGTGGGAGTTCGTGATCGCGAGCGCCACGCGGCGCTTTCGCAGCGGGCGGCGCATCTCGATCGTGCGCCACCTCGACGTGAGGGGCAGGCCGTCGCGCCCGGTGCGCGCCCCGGCACCGCGGGTGCTGTTCGTGCAAAGCCAGCCCGGCGCTCTCGCCTCGGTGTACCACCTCGATCCGGAGGCCGAGCTGGTGCGCCACGCGCTCGGGCTCGATCACGACAAGGCCGGCGTCCACTGGCGCGTCATCAAGTCGCCGACGCTGGCCGAACTGCAGCAAGCCGTGGCGGCCTATCGCCCCGAGCTGGTCCACATCGCCGGCTGCGACAACCACCAGGGCGTGCGGCTGGTGCGTGAACATGGCGGCGCACGCTCGCGCGTGTGGTTTCGCCGCGGCGCGAACGACGAGAGCATGACGGCGTCGGCGTTCCTCGAAACACACGAGCTCGCGATCGACGGCGTGCTGCTGCGCGCCGAAGACGGCAGCGTGCGCATCACCTCGCCCGACGAACTCGGCGCCGCGCTCACGCCGGGACAGCACGAGCCCTACCTCGTGTGCCTCAACACCTGGAACTCCGCGGCACGCACCGCGCCGCTGCTGCTGGCGCACGGCGTGCTCGCCGCCGTGGGCTTCCAGGATGCGTTCGACGACGCGCTCGCCGAGTATTTCTACGAAGCGCTCTACAGCAACCTGCGCCCGGCCTGGAACCTGCCCGCCGCGTTCGAACACGCGTGGTCGGCGCTGCACTCGCAGCCCGACCTCGGCCCGGGCACCGGCATTGCGCTGTGGGCCCGCGCCCCGTTGATCGCACGCGCGCAGCCGGTGGCCGCGGCGCCGCGCCTGCGCGCCAAGGGCGAGGGCGTGCAATGCCGCATCAAGCCCAAGAAGGAACTCAACTACTCGGTGCTGCACAACCACGGCCCGCTGTTCGACGAATTCGAGCTGCGCAATCATCTGCACCCCGAGAAGCCGCTGGTGCATGTGCTGGTGGAGCTGCACTGCGGCTCGGAGCAGGCGCGCTATGCGAGCGCGCTGGTGATCGACGGGCCGCGGTTGCCGCTGATCGAGAGGATCCGCATCCCGCTCACCGCGAGCCTCATGCGATCGGTCTCGGAAGCGGTGCAGTCGAGCCTCTTCGTGGAGGTGCGCCACGAGGGCCGCACCGTGCTCAAGGACACCTACCCGCTGCGCCTGTTGCCGGTAGACCAGTGGCTCGACAACGCGCACAGCGGCCAGTGGCTGCCCTCGTTCGTGCTGCCGCGCGACCCGGCCGTCGAGGCCGCCATCACCGCGGCGCAGCGCTACGTGCGCGTGATCCGCGACGACCCGACCGCCGGCTTCGAGGGCTACCAGACCGCCGACCCGGCCGACCCCGAAAGCCTCGACCAGGTGGACCTGCAGGTCGAGGCGATCTGGGCCGCGCTGCTGCACGAATGGCAGCTCGGCTACATCAACCCGCCGCCGACCTACGCCGACACCCGCGAAGGCGTGCTGCCGCTCGACTCGCAGCGGCTGCGCACGCCCTCGGCGATCCGCCGCGCCTCGATGGGCACCTGCATCGACCTCGCGCTGCTGTTCGCGGCCTGCCTGGAGCTGGTCGACATCTACCCGGTGATCTTTCTGCTCGAAGGGCATGCGCTGCCGGGCTACTGGCGGCACCACGACTACCAGGCGCAGTACCGCGACGTGGTCGACCCCGGCGACGCCGAAACGGTGGCCGAGGGCGACGAGCACCGCAACACCACGCCGGGCGCGCAGTCGGTGCCGTGGAAGGTGGGCAAGTCGGGCTACCGCGAACTGCGCAAGCAGATCCGCGCCGGCCGGCTCGTGCCACTGGAAACCGTACGGCTCACCGAGCACGCGAGTTTTCGCGAAGCGATGCGCGCGGGCATCGAGGCGCTGTCGGAAGAGAGCGATTTCGATTCGGTGCTCGACATCGTGACTGCGCGGCGGCCGCACAACGTGACACCGCTGCCGATCCTGGGAGAGTTGGGATGAAACACCTGCGCCACACCCAACCCGTTCGGCCTGAGCCTGTCGAAGGCCGCGCGCCATCGTCACGCATCGCGCGAGCCCCACAGGAGCAACTGTCATGAGTGCCCTGCCCATCAACATCTGGGACGAAGCGAATCAGCGCGTGGCCCTCGACGAGCCCCAGGGCCTCCCTCTTCGCCTGCCCATCCAGTCGCGCCGCCGCCGCAGCTACACCCGCGACATGAGCGACTCGCGCGCACACCTGCACCTCGTCGACGACGACGGCATGCGCCGCTGGATCTACGAGCCGCCGGCCGCCGAGCAGCTGCGCCGGCGCGCGAGCCGCGCCCACATCGCGCGCTCCGGCGACGTGCTGCGCAGCTTCAGCTACTTCGACAGCAGCTATGCCGACCGCGGCCCCAACCAGATCACGCAGGCGCTGACCGCGCTCGACGCGCGCCTCACGCCGAACCAGGGGCTGCGCCGCTGGGACGGTCAGCAGTGGGTGCGCGACGACGCGCCCGCGCTCGCCGGCAAGACGCTGCTGCTGGTGCATGGCACCTTCAGCAACAGCGACATGTACGTCACGCAATGGGCCGCCACCCCCGAGGGCCGGCAGCTGTGGACGGATCTGCAGTCGCGCTACAAGAACATCCTCGTCTTCGACCACCCCACGCTCTCGGTCGCGCCATGGATCAACGCGCTCGACCTGCACGCGGCGCTGCGCAACGTGACCGGCCGCATCGACGTGCTCTCGCACAGCCGCGGCGGGCTGGTGGTCTCATGGTGGCTGCGCCTCACGCCCTCGCGCGCCGACCGCGTGATCTTCGTCGGCTCGCCGCTCGACGGCACCAGCCTCGCGTCGCCCTACCGTTTGCGCGCCGCGCTCGATCACCTCGCAACGATCGCCGACCTGCTGGCCGCCGGCGGCGAAGCGCTCGCGACCGTGGCGCCGATCGCCGCCGGCGCCGCCGGCCTCGCGAAGATCTTCGGCCGCGTGCTCAAGCTCGGCTCCAGCTTGCCGCTGGTCGACGCGGCCGTCGCGATGATCCCGGGGCTCGCCTCGCAGCAGCGCACCAACAACAATGCCGAGACACGCTGCCTGTTCGCCGAGAAATGGCTCTCGACGCCGACCTTCTCCGCCGTGGCCGCAAACTTCGAGCCGAGCACGACGGCGCCCTTATGGCGCGTGTGGGACCGCTTGAAGAACGCGGGCGCGCAGGTGGTGGCGGGGGCGGCCGACATGGTGTTCGACGGCCCCAACGATCTGGTGGTGGATACGGCGGCGATGAACTTCCTGGGCGCGCATCAGGCGGTGCAGCCGGCGGATTTTCTGAACCTCGGTAACGGGAACACGTATCACACGACGTATTTCCAGGACACGCGCGTCACGAAGTTTCTCGATCAGCGGCTGCGGTGATCCGGCCTAGGGAAGAAGCCTCAGTTGCCCTTCACCTCCACACCGGAGGAGAACTCTTGGGTCGACACCGAACCATCCTTGTCCTTGTCGAGGTCGGCGAATCGGGTAGCCAGCGCCGGGATCCGGCCCAGCTCGGCTTGGGACAATTTGCCGTCAGCATCGGTATCGGCCTGCTTGAATGCCGCGTCGATCGTGGCTTGGCTTCCGGCCGGCGAAGCAGTCGTTCC
>CAJPFZ010000595.1 GCA_905339355.1 Burkholderiaceae bacterium | reverse complement strand
ATGACGAGGTGCATCGTCGCGCCCAAAGCATGACAACGAATGTCATTGTTTTGGCGGGTTCGCGCGCCGCGCCGCCAGGATCGATCCGGGGTCGTCGCTGATGATGCCCTGCACGCCATCGCTCCACAGACGCAGTGCCTGCGCGGGGTCGTTGATCGTCCACACATGGATCGCCGTGCCGCTGCCGCGCAGCGCACGCGCGAGCGCGGCGACCGGACCGGGAATGCCGTGCCATCGCGGCGGAATGCACAGCGCCTGGAACGCCTGCGGGCCGAGGCGGCGCCGCGCCAGCGCCGGCAGCACGAGCTGCGCCACATCGGGCGTGCAAGCGCCGAGCGCGAAGCCCGCGCCGCGCAGCGGCCTGGTGGCGAGAGGATCGAAGCCCGCGACGATGACGCGCCGCGCGATGCCGTGGCGCGCGATCGCGGCCTTCACGAGTTCGGTCGCGGTGGGTGTCTTCAGCTCGATGATGCAGGGCAGGTCGCGCGGCAAGGCCTCGATGACTTCGTCGAAGGTGGGGATCGCGACGCCTCGACCGCGCCAGGGGAAGCTGCGGCCTGCGTCGCGCGTGAAGCGGGCGCCGGCGTCCAGGCGCTTGAGCTCGGCGACGCTGCGCGCGGCGACCGGCCCGCGGCCGTCGGTGGTGCGATCGAGGGTTGCATCGTGAATGACGACGAGCGCGCCGTCGCGCGCCACGTGCAGGTCGAACTCCACCGCGTCGACGCCCAGCGCCACGGCTTCGAGCAGCGATTCGAGCGTGTTTTCCGGCGCATGTGCACGGTTGCCGCGGTGTCCGATGACCAGCCTGGCCTGAGGATCGAGCAGGATCATGGGTGCGATGCCCCTGTCGCGTGGCGGCAGAATGCCGCCCATGAGTATGTCTCTCGTTCGACTGCCGCCCGAGGCGTGGCCCGCGCTGGCCGAATTCATCGTCCGCTGCAACCGCCGGCCCGACGGCGGGGTGCATTGCCTGCACGCGGCACAAGGCGACGACGTCGCCTCGCATGCGGCCGAACTGGCCGCCTTGCCGCCCGGCGAAGCGGCCTTCTGGGCCGTCATGGAAGGCACCGAGCAAGTCGGTGTCGTCGGCTGCGAATTCGACCCGGGCTTGCAGCGCGCCTGGATACGCGGCCCACTGGCGAGCGCAGCAGGGGTGCTCGATGCGTTGCGGCCGATGGTCGGCCCGACGCTGGAATCCGCGTTGCCGGCGATCCGGCACTTCGACGCGTTCCCTTCGGCCGACGATGCCCTGCTGAACGAGTGGTATGCCGCGGCCGGCTACGAGCCGCAGCAGCTGCATCGCGTCCTGCGGGCGCCGATCGGCACGCCGCCGCTCACGGTGCAGGGGGTGCGTCGTGCCGATGCCACGCACGTGCCGGCGATGCTGGCGCTGCACGAGTCGCTGTTTCCGACGGCCTACCTCGGCGAAGCGGACTTCCGGCGCGCCCTCGGTGCCGACGATCGTGCCCTGCTGGTGGCCTGCGGCGACGACGACGCACCGATCGGCTACCTCCACCTGCAGGACAACACGTCCGACCAGGAGGCCTACATCGACTACCTGGGTGTCATGCCGGCGCAGCGCGGGCGCGGCATCGGCCGCGCGCTGCTCGACGCCGCCGCGGCGTGGGGCGCGGCCCGCGGCCACGGCCACCTGGCGCTCACCGTGCGCGAAGACAGGCCAACGGCCTACGAGCTGTACCGGCGCGCCGGATTCGTCCAGATCTCCGCCGGGCGGCACTGGCGCAAGCCCGCTGCCGCGGCGGTATGAGCGCGGGCTGAAGGCGGCGCCGAACGGCGCGGGCGCTACTCGGTCTTCGCCGGCGGCGTCTTCTGCGCCGTGTGCTGGGTGTCGACGTGGCGCTGATCACGCGCCTGCCGCTTCAGATCCTTCGCCCTCTTCTGCTTCTGCCTGCGGATGCCTCGATGCCGATCAGCGCTCATATCCACCTCGTGTTGGTTGAAGCGCACTTTGTACCACCCATCGCGGCGCAAGCGCGGGTGGCCGCAGGCGCAGCCAGGCTTCTCGCTGCGCCGCCGGGTGAACAAAAGCGGCAGGCACCCCGTGACGCGCGATAAGTCATTGCCTACATACGTAAATAACTAAACGTGGCCGGTGGGGTGCATGAAAACTTTGTACTTCAGCGGCCGCGCGTTCGCCGAACGAGAGGGCGCCGGACTCCCAGGTCATTGATTCATAAGCAATAACTGACGTACGGAACTTCGCGGCACGATTGATGCGTCTGCAGCGTCAACACATCCACGTGGGGACCGTCATGCAAGGCAGCGCGAGAGTCGTCTTCGGGAACGCTGACCCGGCGCTTCGAAGCCGATCTGGCCGGCGAGGCGCCAGGAGCGCGCTTGCGCTCGTTGCGATGTCGCTGACGCTGCTGGGCACGCAGGCCGCGGCCGCCGACAGCAGGCCGGTCAAGCTCAACACGACCGCGGATCACTCGCAGTTCAAGCAACTGCAGCAGAGCTTCGGCTCGGGGCCCGAAGTCACGCGCGCGTGCCTGAGCTGCCACACCGAGGCCGCCGGGCAGATCCACCGCACCAAGCACTGGACCTGGGAGTTCCTGAACCCGCAGACCGGGCAGCGCCTGGGCAAGAAGACCGTCCTCAACAACTACTGCATCTCGATCGCATCGAACTACGCCTCGTGCACCAGCTGCCACGTCGGCTACGGCTGGAAGGACGCGAAGTTCGACTTCACTTCGCAAGAGAACGTCGACTGCCTGGTCTGCCACGACAGCACCGGCAACTACCGCAAGCCGCCGGGGCTCGCCGGCAACGTGGTCACCCGCGACACCGAGATGCCGCCGGGATCGGGCACCGTGCTCAAGGCGATCGACCTCGCCAAGATCGCGCAGAAGGTCGGCAAGTCGAGCCGCGACACCTGCGGCGCCTGCCACTTCTTCGGCGGCGGCGGCGACGGGGTCAAGCATGGCGACCTCGACAGCTCGATGGCCGCACCCGACCGCGAGCTCGACGTGCACATGGACGCCACCGGCCTGGACTTCACCTGCGCCACCTGCCACCAGGGCGCGAGCCACGACGTGGCCGGCAGCCGCTACGTACCCACCGCCCGCGAGGCGGACGGCGACCACGTGCGCGGCCGCGCCGACCAAGGCAACCCGGCCACCTGCGTGTCGTGCCACGGCAGCGGCCCGCACAAGCAGGACGCTCGCCTGAACCAGCACGCGACCAAGCTCGCCTGCCAGACCTGCCACATCCCGAGCTTCGCGCGCGGCGGCGTGGCCACCAAGATGAGCTGGGACTGGTCGACCGCCGGCGAGCGCGACGCCCAGGGCAAGCACATCGTGCGCAAGGACGACAAGGGCCGCATCGTCTACGAGTCGCGCAAGGGCGGCTTCACGCTGGGCGAGAACGTGCGTCCCGAATACGCCTGGTTCAACGGCGAGGTGCACTACACCTTGTTGACCGACAAGGTCGTCAAGTCCGAGCGGCCGACGCCGATCAACCGACTCGGCGGCAGCGCAAGCGACGGCAAGTCGCTGATCTGGCCGATGAAGGTGTTCCGCGGCCGGCAGCCCTACGACCCCGTGAACCAGACGCTGGTGACCCCGCACACCGCCGGCAACGACGACACCGGCTACTGGAAGAACCTGGTCTGGGACAAGGCCATCGCGGTCGGGATGGACGACTCCGGCGCGCCCTTCTCGGGCCAAGTCGACTTCATCAGCACCGAGATGAGCTGGCCTATCACGCACATGGTGGCGCCCAAGGAGAAGGCACTGGGCTGCACCGAATGCCATGCGCGCGAGGGCCGTCTGGCCGGCATCGAGGGCGTCTACCTGCCGGCGCGCGATGCCAATGCCTGGATCGACCGCGGTGGCGCCTCGCTCGCGCTGCTGGCGCTCGTCGGCGTGCTCGGCCATGGCGCCGTGCGTGTGATCAACCGTCGCAAGGACTGAGGAGCAAGCCATGGCACTGCCTGACATGACCGAACGTGTCTACGTCTTCAAGGGTTTCGAGCGTTTCTGGCACTGGACGCAGGCGGCGCTGGTGATCTTCATGATGCTCAGCGGCTTCGAGATCCACGGCAGCGTGCGCCTGCTGGGCTTCGAACGAGCGGTGCAACTGCATACGCTCGCCGCCTGGTCGCTGGTCGGGCTGTGGGTGTTCGCCGTGTTCTGGCACGCGACGACCGGCGAATGGCGCCACTACATCCCGACCTTCGACAAGTTCAGGCAGATGCTGCGCTACTACGCGTGGGGCATCTTCCAGCACGAACCGCACCCCTTCCGGCCAACGGCAGCGAACAAGCACAACCCGCTGCAGCGGCTGACCTACCTGCTGGTGCTGGTGCTCGTGAGCCCGCTGATCTGGATCAGCGGCTGGCTCTATCTCTTCTACGGCGATTGGGCGGCGTGGGGACTGAACAGTCTCGGCCTCGAATGGGTCGCCGCCGCGCACACGGCGGGCGCCTACCTGATGCTCGCCTTCGTCATCACCCACCTCTACATGGCCACCACCGGCCCGACGCTGCTGTCGCAGACGAGGGCCATGGTGACCGGCTGGGAAGAGCTGCACTGAAGCCTTCCGGCCCCACGCATACCCACCCACTGGAGTTCCCATGAAGACCCTCCACACCCTGCTGGCCGCCACCGCGATCGTGCTGTCGCTGCCAGCGCAGGCCTACGACGCCGACTGGAAACGCGGGCGCATCTACTACCGCAGCGTGTGCACCTCGTGCCACGTGGCGATGCCGGTCGGCTCGATCAACCCGAGCAGCAAGACGCAGGCCGAATGGGCCGCCTATCTGCAGGCCGACAAGCACGCGAAAGGCAAGGACACGTTGAAGCACTACGTGAGCAAGCCCTATCGCGCCAGCATCAAGGCGGGCAACAAGGCCGCCGAGAAGTTCGCCGACACACCCGACGCCGAACTGCTCGAGGACATCAAGGCCTTCCTGCTCAAGGGCGCCAAGGACGGCGACGCCCCCGCCAGCTGCAGCTGAGCCGCGGCTCATCCCCCATCTCAAGGAGTGCATCAATGAACTTCCATCTCAAGACCCTTGCCGCGGCGCTGTGCGCCGCCATGCTGCTGGTCCCCGGGCTCGTTCTCGCGTCCGGGGTCGCGCCCGCGGACGCAGCGGCCCAGGCAGCGCCCGCCCAGGCGAACTGGTATCCGCACCGGGTGGGCATCGACGTGGTGCGCCAGCATGCCGTGCTGCCCAAGCGCGATGGCGCGATGCTGATCGATTCGCGCCCTGCGGCGCGCAAGTACGACATCGGGCACATCCCGACGGCGGTGAACATCCCCGACCTGCAGTTCGACAAGCTCGCGCCGACGCTGCTGCCGCAAGACAAGGCGCAGCTGCTCATCTTCTATTGCGACGGGCCGGCATGCTCGCTCAGCCACAACTCGGCGTTCAAGGCCGAGAAGCTCGGCTACACCAACGTGCGTGTGTATGCGGAAGGCTTTCCCCACTGGATCAGCCAGGGCAACCTGCATGCGGTGAGCGTAGCGCAGCTGAAGAAGCTGATCGACGAGGGCGCGCCGATGACGCTGATCGATGCGCGACCGAAGGAGCGCAAGTACGACCAGGGCCACATCCCCGGCGCGATCAGCCTGCCGGACTCGCAGTTCGACAAGCTGGCGGCCGAGCGCCTGCCGGCGGACAAGGCGGCGCCGCTGTACTTCTACTGCGATGGCCTCGCCTGCAAATTGAGCAACGACTCGGCCGAGAAGGCCATCCGCATGGGCTACAGCAACGTGAAGGTGGTGCCCGAGGGCTACCCCGGATGGAACAAGGCCTACGGGACCGCGAGCGCCGCCCCGGTGCAGATCGTGGCCGGCAAGGACGCCGGAACGATCACGGTGGCGTCGTTCGAGCGCATCCTGCGCGAAGCGCCGGACACGGTCCACCTCATCGACGTGCGCGAGCCGGGCGAGTTCGCCTCGGGCAGCTTCAAGGGCGCCATCAACATGCCGATCAATACGCTGGAGAAGAACCTCGACAAGCTGCCCAATGGCAAGCCGATCGTCTTCTTCTGCGGCGCGGGCGGCCGCAGCGGCGAGGCGCATGACATGGTCAAGATGTACCGGCCCGAAGTGAAGACGGTCTTCCTCGACGCGAACATCAAGTGGACCGCGGCCGGCGACTACACGATCGCCGCGAAGTAGAGCGGTCGGGGCTTTCGGGGAGGCCCGTCTTGGCGGGCTCCTCAGTCCAGCCGCAGCCGCGTTGACCAGGGATCGTCGCGCAGGTCGCCGGCGGTGGTGTCGGAGAACTGGCTCGGCTGCGTGCCGAAGATGCTCGAAAAGTCGTCGTCGCCGAGGTTCAACTCGGACACGGCGACATCCGACTCCTCGTCCTCGGGCGCAGTCTCGGCCGGCGTGGCGCGCGCGTCGCACGGTGGCCCGCCAGCCGCGGCATCCGAACGGCACGGCGCATCGACCGTGGGCTCCTGCGGCGAGGCATCGCCGGGCGCCGCTGCCGGAGCGGCGTTCGGGTCCGGCGCCTGCAGCTTGCGATTCGAACCGAACCGGAACAAAGCCATGCCGTGAAGCCTCCTGCTGGGGGCGCACCGGATGCGGTGCGCACGAGGCCACTGTGGAACGACCGGGGCGTCCTGCAAACCCCCGATCCGTGGGGCAATGGTCCCTGGCGCACGGGTCGGGCAAAACCACACGGTCCGCAACGGTAACGCTGTTGAGAATGGTTCGCGTTTGATGTACAGTGCGAGGCATCCACCCAAGGATTGCCCCGCCGATGATCGTCTGCCTTTGCCACCGGGTTTCCGACCGCGACATTCAACGCGCCGTCCGCGAAGGCACGACCTCCTTCGAGGTCCTTCAGGACGACACCCGCGTCGCTTCCTCCTGCGGCTGCTGCCACGACTGCGCGCGGGAGGTGTTCGACGCCGCCTGCGCCGCCCATCGCCTGCATGGCGCGCACGACGCTCACCCGATCACCCTGCAAGCCACGACCGCGTAAGCGGGCAGCCGAACCAGCCCATCTACTGACCGCGCCGCGACGGCGCCTTGCCGGATGCGCTCGCTCATTGCGCTGGCGCAATGCATGGGGCCGCCTGGGACCTACTTTGGAAGTGGGATGTCTCCAGTGGGTGCGGCCAGCTTCCTTCACGAATGCGGCCTTCCCACTGACGAGGCGATGTTCGTCTTGGCGAAAGCAAGGAGTTCGTGATGAGCCCGGCAGCTTGCGGAAATCTGTCCTTGGTGGCGGCCCTCTTGGCGCTTTCGGGCGCGGCGCTGGCGCAGCAGTCCGCCATCAGGATCGGCCACGTCGCCCCGACCAGCGGCTGGATGGCGGTGGTCGGCCAGGAAAGCGAAAACGGCGCACGCATGGCCATCGATGAGCTGAATGCGCGCGGCACGAGCCTCGGCGGACAGAAGGTCCGGTTCGAGCTCGTCGCCGAGGACGATGCTGCCGATCCGGCCAAGGCCGTCACCGTCGCGCAAAAGCTCGTCGCCGCCGAGGTCAAGGGTGTCGTGGGGCACCTGACTTCGGGTGCGACGATCGCCGCTTCGAAGATCTACAACGCAGCGGGCATCCCGCAGATTTCACCGTCCGCGACCAGCCCGGCGTTCACCGACCAGGGCCACAAGACGGCATTCCGCGTCATCGCGAGCGACTCGGTCGTCGGCGGCACGCTCGGGCGCTACGCCCTCACGGACCTGAAGGCCGCTCGGTTCGCCCTGATCGACGATGGCACGCCCTACGGGCAAGGCTTGGTCGAGCAGTTCGGCAAGGCCGTCGCCGCGGGCGGCGCAAGCGTGGTGCACGCCTTGCACACCAACGACAAGGCGGTCGATTTCGCCGACGTGCTCGCGCCCGTGAAGGCAAGTCGTCCCGACGTGATCTTCTTCGGCGGCATGGCCTCGCAGGCCGGCCCGATGCTCGCGCAGATGAAGGGGCTCGGAATCGACGCGCGATTCATGGGCGGTGACGGCATCTGCACGCCCGATCTCGCCCTGAGGGCGAAAGGCAGCGCCGCCGACGGCCAGGTGGTGTGTGCCTCGCCGGGCGGCATCGACAGGTCGGACGATCCCGACGCCGCGAGATTCCTCGGCGCCTATGCCAAGCGCTTCAACGCCGAGGTTCGGTTCTATGGACCCTACGCGTATGACGCCGTCATGCTCATGGCCGACGCGATGGTCCGCGCCGACTCGTCCGACCCCGCGAAATTCCTGCCGGCATTGGCGGCCACGCGCGACTTCCGCGGCGTGACCGGCACCATCGCGTTCGGCGCGCGGGGCGACGTGCAGAGCCCTGCCTTGAGCATCTACACCTACAGGGCACAGAAGAAGGAACTGCTGCGCGTCGTTCGCTGACCGTCTCCGCGGCGGCGAGCAGGCGCCAAGCCCCGCTCACCGCCCAGGCGACGCGAAGCCGCGCAGGCCGTCCACATCCAGCACCTGCAGCCCGCGCGGTTCGATGCGTATCAGGCCGGCTTGCTGCAGCTTGCGCAGCGCCACGTTGACGCGCTGCCGCGACAGGCCCGACAACAGCGCGATCTCGTTCTGATGCAGGTCGACGAGCAGCGCGCGCGGCGAGGGGTAGAGGTCGGGATCGAACAGCGTCGCGAGGCAGCGCGCCACGCGCGCATCGGGATCGAGCAGGCGGTCGTATTCGAGCAGCCCGATGAACATCGCGAGCCGGGCGTTCATCAGGTTGTGCAGGTAATGACAGAACGGCAGGCTGCGCCCGCGCAGCCACTCGAAGGTGGCATGCGGCAGCAGCACGACCCGCGACGGCCGCAGCGCCACCACGTCGTAGCGGCGCGGCTCGAGCTTCATCAGCGAGCCTTCGCCGAACCAGCAGCCCTGGTTCAAGCCCGAGAGCGTCGAGGTGCGCCCGTCGGCCGCGGTGACCGACATCTTCAGCAGGCCCTCGATCACGCCGATCCAGTGCAGCACCGGCTCGCCCATCCGGGCGACGAAGGCGCCCGCGGGGGTGTAGCGCTCGATGGCCTCCCCCGTCGCACGATCGAGTTCGTGCGGCGTGAGCACGCGGCCCCAGTTGGAGCCGCGCAGCATCTGGGCCAGCGTGGTCACCGGATGAATTTTCCTCCTCGATTGACGAGCGTGAGTTCGACGAAGTGTGATGCATTGCCGCCGGGCTTGTCGAAGCCGACCTCGAAGCCGCCCAGATCGAGCCGGCGCAGGCCCCAGGCGGCGTCGATGAAGCTGGAGCGCTTCAAGGGGCTGCCGGCGCGCTTGAGCGCCTCGACCATCACCCGCGCGTTGATGTATCCCTCGAGCGTGAGGTGCGATGGTTCGATCGAGGAGCCGATGGCGCGCCACGCAGTCTGGAACTCGCGCACCACCGGCACGGCGGCGAGCGTGGGCATCGGCACCACCTGAGACACGGCGATGCCGTGGGCGTCGTCGCCCATCGCCTTCAGCGTGGCAGCCGAGCCGAGCACCGAAGGCGCGTACAGAGGCAGTCCGCGCTGCCTCGCGCGAATTGCCTTGACGAACATGACGGTCGGCTTGCCGGCCAGGCCGAGCAGCACGGCATCAGGCCGCGCCGCGTCGATCTGCTCGGCCGCGGCATCGGCGCCGCTGCCGTCGTTGTCGATCGTCGCGACGGCAACCGACGTGAGCCCGAAGCGGCGCATCGCCGCTTCGGCGGCCTGGTTGACCTCGCGGCCGAACGCGTTGTTCTGATGCGCCACGGCGACGCGCTTGAGGCCGATCGTCGACAGATGCTGCACGAGCCGCTGCGCCTCTTCGGGGTAGCTTGCGCGAACGTTGAACACGTTGCGCATGTCGCCCGGCCGCGCGGCGAGCGCGCCGGTGTAGGCAGAGAAGCTCGGAGTGTCGGTGCCGCGGATCAACGGCAGCAGGGCTTCGATGATGGGCGTGCCGAAGCACCCGAACAGGCCGAACAGCGACGGGTCGGCAAACAGGGTCTTGAAGTTCTCGACGGCGCGCTTGACCTCGTAGCCGTCGTCGAGCGCGACCAGCTCGATGGGTCGCCCGTTGATCCCGCCGCGAGCATTGACGCTCGCGAAACAGGCCTGCGCACCTTGGTGCAGTGCAATACCGAGTTCGGAAAGCGGCCCGCTGAGCGCGATCGACTGGCCGAG
>CAJPFZ010000594.1 GCA_905339355.1 Burkholderiaceae bacterium | reverse complement strand
ACCTGACCGGTGCCCTTGATGCTGCTCGCCACCTGCGTGGTGCCGCGGTAGAGGTACAGGTCGTAGTCGGAGCTGGCGTTCGGCGTCAGCGTCACCTTCAGCGTCTGGCCGTTGTTGACGGTCACGCGGAAGTAGTCGTTGTCGCTGGTGCTCTTCATCGTTCCGGTCACGAGCACCGGCCGGTTCAGCGCCTGCGCGGTCGACATGGTGTCGTTGGACTCGACCTCGGCCACCGTCGGCGGCGGCGGCGTGATGATGCCGCCGGCCGCGTCGACCGCGGCGCTCGCGTTCACGATGCCGGTTCCGCACTGCGAGCAGGTGGCCGGAAAGGCGCGTGTGGAACTCTTCAGCCGCGACTCCACCTCGTCGGAGGTCAGCGCCGAGTTCTTGGCGATCATCAGCGCGACCACGCCGGCCACATGGGGTGTCGCCATCGACGTGCCCTGGTACCAGGCGTAGTTGTCGGAGCCCGGCGCGGTCGAGCCGCTGTTGAGCGTCGAGAGGATGCCGTTGGCGGCGCTCGAGCGCACGTCGCCGCCCGGTGCCGCCACGTCGACCACGCTGCCGTAGTTCGAGTAGTAGGCCCGGCCGCCGCTGCGGTTGGTCGCTGCCACCGTGATCACGCCAGCACAGCTGGCCGGCGAGTAGTTGGCCGCGTTGGCGTTGGAGTTGCCCGCCGCCACCACCACCACCGTCTTGCGGCTTCGCGCCGAATTGATCGCGTTCTGCGTCGTCGTGTCGCACGATCCGCCGCCGCCCAGCGAGAGATTGATGACCCGCGCCGGCGTGCCATTGGCCGGCAGACCGGAAACCGCGCCGCCCGACGCCCAGACGATGCCATCGGCGATGTCGGAGGTGTAGCCGCCGCATTTGCCAAGCACCCGAACCGGCTGCACCCGGGCGTTGAAGGCCACGCCGGCGACGCCGCTGCCGTTGTTGGTCACTGCGCCGATGGTGCCGGCCACGTGCGTGCCGTGCCAGCTGCTGGACTCGTCCTGCGTCGGCTGCCCGCTGCCGCATTCGCCGGCGCGTACCGCGTCGCCGGGGTCGCGCGCATCGCTGTCGCGGCCATTGCCGTCGTTGGCGACGAAGGTGTCGGCGATCATGTCGTAGCCGGCGACGATGTTGGCCGCCAGGTCGACGTGCGGCCGGTAGCCGGTGTCGAGCACCGCCACCACCACGCCGCTGCCGGTGGACTTGTCCCAGGCGGGCGGCAGGTTCAGGCCGCCGGTCGCCTCGAAGTAGTGCCATTGCTGGCCGTACTGCGTGTCGTTGGGCGTGAACATCGGATGCATGATGCGGTCCGGCTCGGCGTACTCGACGCTCGGGTCGGAGGCCGCGATCTCCTGCGCAAGGCGTTCGGCCTCGGCGACGGGCAGCCGACGGTCGACGCGCATGATGTGCGTGTCGAAGGCGCCCAGGCGATGCAGCGCGAGCTGCAGGCCATGGCGCAGTGCCACGTCCTGCGCACTGCGGTGCAGCGCCGCGCGCTCCTGCACGCTCGCGCCGGCTCTCGCCGCGGGCATGTCGTTGCGGTACTTCACGATGATGCGGTCGGTCGGTGCCGACTCGGTCGATGACAGCGTGTTGTGCGCGGCCGCCATGGTGTGGGCAGTTCCGCCTGCGAGTGCGGCTTGTGGCCCCATCAGTGCAAGCGTGATCGCGCCGAGGGCGAGAGCGGTGATACCGATTCGCCTGGAATCCATCCGTTTCATCAATGACCTCCTCGATGGTGGCGCCGTGCGGGATCGCCCGGCGCAACGCGCGCTCGTGGTTCCGTAAAACAAAAGGCGGCGCCCCAACCATCGCGGTTGGTGCGCCGCCTCGGAGCTCGCGTCGGGGGTCGATTATCAGAATCGGCAGCGCCGGGTCCATGGGGCCAACACTGCTTCCGGAGCCAATTACTTTCCCTTTCGTGTGTGCAGGAATTGCCATCGGCGTTTCGCACCGTGTATTTGCTGCCGCTGCGGCAACCCATGCACAATGAACCGGCAGAACAACCAGGAGACTCCATGGCCGACGCGACCGCCTTCACCAAGCTCGTTCCCGGTTTCGACTTCCTGCAGGGCCTCGTGAAGAACGCCGGCTCCGCGTTGCCCAACATCGGTCAATGGGTTGCGCCCACGCTCAACCCGGAAGAGTTGGAAAAGCGCATCGAGGAACTGCGCACGGTGCAGTTCTGGCTCGAACAGAACGCCCGCATGCTGGGGGCGACGATCCAGGCGCTCGAAGTCCAGCGCATGACGCTGTCGACGCTGAAGACGATGAACGTGCAGATGGACGACCTGCGCGAGTCGCTGAAGATCCGCATGCCGGCCTCGCCGGCCAGCGTGTCGAGCGCAGTGGATCCGGCCGAGCAGGCCGGCACATCAGCGGCGCGCAAGACCGCCGCCAAGACCGCCGCCCGCAAGTCCACCTCCGGCAAGAAGGCCGACGAGATCGCCGCCGCGGCGGCAGTCGACCCGATGCAGTGGTGGGGCGCTCTGACCAAGCAGTTCTCGCAGCTGGCGGCCAGCGCGATGAAGGACAGCGCCACCGATGCGGCCAAGAATCTGGCCGGCGCGATGGTCAAGCAGAGCTTCGACGCCGCCGGCCAGACCTTGAAGAAGGCCGCCTCGGTACCGTCGACGATGGCACGCAAGGCCACCGGCACGTCGCGCAAGCGCAGCAGCAAATCCGGCTGACTCCCAGCGCTCACCGCCCACCCCCCAGCCGCCGCGGCGCCGTCATGAAACCCTTCCTGCACGCGCATGCGACTCACCCCGAGCCGCACCTGGCGCTGGCGCTCGCGGCGGCACAGATCGACGCCCAGCGCAGCCACGCCGGCGCCGTGCAACAGCCGACCCTCGGCTGGCTCTACCTGACCGACCACTTCGCCGGCGCGGCGGCTGCCCTGCTGGCCGATGCGCAGCAACGCTGGCCCGGCGTGTCGTGGGTGGGCGCCGTGGGCGTGGGCATCGCCGGCAACGGCGTCGAGTACTTCGACGAGCCTGCCGTCTCGCTGATGCTCGCAGAGCTGCCGCGCGAGCAATTCGCGCTCTTCTCCGGCCGCCGGCCGCTCGCGACGACTGCCGGCTTCGAGCCATCGACCGCGCAGGTGCATGCCGACCCCGAGACCGCCGATCTGGGGGAGCTGGTGGCAGAACTGGCGCAGCGCACCCGCACCGGCTACCTGTTCGGCGGCCTCGCGTCGGCGCGCCCCGCGGGCTCCGCCGAGGGGCCGGACGGGTCGCGCTGTCTGCACATCGCCGACGGCGTCTTCCAGGGCGGGCTGTCGGGTGTCGCTTTCGACGAACGGGTCATGCTCGTATCGCGGGTGACCCAGGGCTGCCAGCCGGTGGGGCCGGTGCGGCGCATCACCGCCGCTGAACGCAACCTCGTGCTGTCGCTGGACGGCGAACCCGCGCTCGAGGTGCTGTTGCGCGACCTCGGGGTCGACATGGGGGCCCCCCGCGAGGCGCTCCCGCGCCTGCGCCAGACGCTGGTGGGCTTGAGCGACGCCGGCGACGACGTGCTGGCCCGCCCCGGCCAGTTCGGCACCGACACACGGGTGCGCCACCTGATTGGCCTCGACCCCGGCCGACGCGGCATTGCCATCGGCGACCTCGCCAGCGAGGGCACCCAGCTCGCCTTCTGCCGCCGCGACACCGAAGCCGCGCGCCGCGACCTGGTGCGCATCTGCAGCGAGATCCGCGAGGAGCTGGAACCCGAGAACGCGCCGCTGCAGCCGGCACTGCAGGGAGGCCGCGCCGAGCAGGCGCCGGCCGCTGCGCAGCACATCGCCGGCGCCGTCTACGTGAGCTGCGCCGGCCGCGGCGGCCACCACTTCGGTGCGCCGTCGGCCGAGCTCGCGATCGTGCGCCGCGCGCTCGGCGACGTGCCGCTGGTGGGCTTCTTCGCAAGCGGCGAAATCGCGCGCCGCCATCTCTACGGCTACACCGGCGTGCTGACGGTGTTCGCCGCCTGATTGGCCACGCCCAGGTCAAAGCCGCTTTGACCGAATCGCGCCCTCCCGGGCGTTACATTGGGGTTTCTTCCGAGGAGACCACGGTGAATGCCCCCACGCGCAGCGACGACGCCGGCGCTTCGGCACTGCACGAGCGCGCACAGCGCCAATCGCAGGTCGTTGCCGAACTGAGCGCCGTGCTGCCGCCGCATGCGCTGTTGTGGCACAGCGAAGACACGGTGCCGTATGAATGCGACGGTCTCACCGCCTATCGCCAGCAGCCCTTGGCCGTGGCCCTGCCGGAAGACGAAGACCAGGTCGCCGCGGTGCTGCGGGCCTGCCACCGGCTGGAGGTGCCGGTGGTCGCGCGCGGGGCCGGCACCGGCCTGTCCGGCGGCGCGCTGCCGCATGCGCTCGGTGTGACGCTGAGCCTCGCCAAGTTCAACAAGATCCTCGAACTCGACCCGCTCGCGCGCACGGCGCGGGTGCAGTGCGGCGTGCGCAACCTCGCGATCAGCGAGGCGGCCGCGCCGTTCCGCCTCTACTACGCCCCCGACCCGAGCAGCCAGATCGCCTGCACCATCGGCGGCAACGTGGCCGAGAACTCGGGCGGCGTGCACTGCCTCAAGTACGGCCTCACGGTGCACAACGTGCTGCGGGTGCGCGGGTTCGCGGCAAGCGGCATGAGCGTGGAGTTCGGCAGCGAGGCGCTCGACGCGGCCGGCTTGGACCTGCTGTCGGTGATCGTCGGCAGCGAGGGCATGCTCGCCGTCATCACCGAAGTCACGGTCAGGCTGATCCCGATGCCGCAGCTCGCGCGCTGCATCATGGCGAGCTTCGACGACATCCGGCATGCCGGTGACGCCGTGGCCAACGTCATCGCCGCCGGCATCATCCCCGCGGGCCTGGAGATGATGGACAAGCCGATGACCCGTGCCGTCGAAGACTACGTGCACGCGGGCTACGACCTCGACGCCGCGGCCATCCTGCTGTGTGAAAGCGACGGCACGCCCGAAGAGGTCGACGAGGAGATCGGCCGCATGGTCGAGGTGCTGCGCGCGAGCGGTGCGAGCCGCATCGAGGTCAGCGAGAACGAGGCGCAGCGGCTGAAGTTCTGGAGCGGACGCAAGAACGCCTTTCCCGCGAGCGGGCGCATCAGCCCCGACTACATGTGCATGGACTCGACGATCCCGCGCAAGCGGCTCGCCGAGATCCTGATCGCCATCGCCGAGATGGAGAAGAAGTACGGGCTGCGCTGCGTCAACGTGTTCCATGCCGGCGACGGCAACCTGCACCCGCTGATCCTGTTCGACGCCAACCAGCCCGACGAGCTCGAACGCTGCGAGCGCTTCGGCGCCGAGATCCTGGAGAAGAGCGTAGCGCTCGGCGGCACCGTGACCGGCGAACATGGCGTGGGCGTGGAGAAGCTGTCCTCGATGTGCGTGCAGTTCTCGCCGGCCGAACTCGAGCAGATGCTGGCCGTCAAGCGCGCCTTCGACCCGCGCGGGCTGCTGAACCCGGGCAAGGTGATCCCCACGCTGCACCGCTGCGCGGAGTACGGGCGCATGCATGTGCGGCGCGGCCTGCTGCCGTTCGCCGACATCCCGCGCTTCTAGGCGTTCGATCGATGTCCCCCAACGACCCCGCGCTGCAGCGCCTCATCGACCGCGTGATGTCGGCACGCGCCGCCGGCGCGCAGCTCGACATCCGCGGCGGCGGCACCAAGACCTTCTACGGCGAGCCGCCGGCCGGCGAGCCGCTGGACACCACGGTGCTCGAAGGCATCTCGAGCTACGAGCCGACCGAACTGGTGGTGACGTCGCGCTGCGGCACCTCGCTCGCCGCGCTCGAAGCCGCGCTCGCCGAGAAGGGGCAGGTGCTGCCCTTCGAGCCGCCGCATTTCGGCCCCGGCGGCACCGTGGGCGGCATGGTGGCGGCGGGCCTGTCCGGCCCTGCTCGCGCGAGCGTCGGCGCGCTGCGCGACTACGTGCTGGGCGCCACGCTGCTCAACGGCAGCGGCGAGGTGCTGAGCTTTGGCGGGCAGGTGATGAAGAACGTTGCCGGCTACGACGTGTCGCGGCTGCTCGCCGGCTCGATGGGCACGCTGGGCGTGATCCTCGAGGTCTCGCTGAAGGTGCTGCCGGCTGCGCCCGCCAGCGCGACGCTGCGCTTCGAGATGGACCAGGCCGCCGCGATCCGCCAGCTCAACACCTGGGCCGGCCAGCCCTTGCCGATCAACGCCAGCGCCTGGTGGGACGGCACGCTCGTGCTGCGGCTGCGCGGCGCGCTCGCCGCCGTGCAGGCCGCCATCGCGACGATGGGCGGCGAGGTGATCGAGCCCGCGTTCGGCAGCGCCTTCTGGCAGGGCATGCGCGATCACCGCGACGAATTCTTCGTCAAGGCGCAGGCCGCCATCGATCACGGCGCCGCCTTGTGGCGCCTGTCGTTGCCGCCGGCGAGCCCACCGCTTGAACTCGCAGGCGAAACCTTGATCGAATGGGGTGGCGCGCAACGCTGGCTGCTCTCCGCCCTTCCCGCTGCCCATCTGCGCGACGCGGCGACTCGTGCCGGAGGGCATGCCACGCTGTTTCGCGCCACCAACAAGTCGGCCTGCGTGTTCGCGCCGCTGCGCTCGCCGCTGGATCGCATTCATCGCGAGCTGAAGCGATCCTTCGATCCCGCCGGGATCTTCAACCCCGGCCGGCTCTACCCCGGCTTGTAACCGCATGCAGACCCAGCTCGCGCCCGAGTTCAAGGGCACTCCCGCCGGCGACGAAGCCGAAGCGATCCTGCGCAAGTGCGTGCACTGCGGCTTCTGCACCGCCACCTGCCCCACCTACCAGCTGCTCGGCGACGAACTCGACGGGCCGCGCGGGCGCATCTACCTCATGAAGCAGGTGCTCGAAGGGCATGCGCCGACACGCAAGACGCAGATCCACCTCGACCGCTGCCTGACCTGCCGCAACTGCGAAAGCACCTGCCCGTCAGGGGTCGACTACGGGCACCTGGTGGAGATCGGCCGCCAGATCGTCGACGACAAGGTGACGCGGCCGGCCGGCGAGCGCGCCGTGCGATGGCTGCTGAAGGAGGGCCTGACCTCTGCGCTGTTCGCGCCGGCGCTGAAAGTCGGGCAGATGCTGCGTCCGCTGCTGCCGCCGGCGCTCAAGCACAAGGTGCCGGCCCCGGCCGGTGCCCAGGCGCATCGCTGGCCGACCCGCAACCACCCGCGCGCCGTCCTGCTGCTTGCCGGCTGCGTACAGCCGGCGATGATGCCCAACATCAACAGCGCCACCGCACGTGTGCTCGATGCCGCGGGCATCCGCACGCTGGTGGCCGACGAGGCGGGCTGCTGCGGCGCCATTCGCGCGCACCTTGGCGACCATGAGGGCGGTCTGGCCGACATGCGCCGCAACATCGACGCCTGGTGGCCCTCGGTGACGGCCGGCAAGGTCGAGGCGATCGTGATGAACGCATCAGGCTGCGGCGCGACGGTCAAGGACTACGGCCACGCGCTGGCGCACGATGCCGCCTACGCCGACAAGGCGCGGCGCATCAGCGCGCTGACGAAGGATCTGAGCGAACTGCTGCCCGACCTCGTGCCGCGGCTCAAGGACAAGGTTCGCCGCCGCCGGCACACCCACCTCGCCTTCCATCCGCCCTGCACGCTGCAGCACGGCATGCAGTTGCGCGGCGGCGTCGAGGCGGGGCTCGCCGAACTCGGCTTCGACGTGCAGCTGGCCCCGCGCGAAAGCCACCTCTGTTGCGGTTCGGCAGGCACTTACTCGGTGCTGCAGCCGGAGATGGCCTACGCGCTGCGCGACCGCAAGCTCGAGCAACTCGCGCCGCTGCAGGCACAAGTCATCGTGTCGGCCAATATCGGCTGCATCCAGCACCTGCAAAGCGGAACGACGACGCCGGTGCGGCACTGGGTCGAGGTGGTGGACGAGGCGCTGGCGGACTAAGACGGCTTGCGCAGCTTGGCCACGCGCGAGCGTGCAGCGTGGTTCACGAGCCGGCGCTCGATCGAGCTGACGCTCGACAGCAGCCGCTGCGCCTCGGACTGGCAGGCGTCCTGCACCTTGCCGAATTCGGCTGGCGGCAATTGCGCCTGCGACTTCTCCGCTGCCTGCATCAGTTCATCCGCCTGCGGCGAGCGCAGGCCTTGCTTGTAGGCGCTGCCAATGAACGCAAAGGACGCCGTCACGATGGGCATCAATTGCGCCTCGGCACCGGCCTCGCCGCGGCGTACACGCTCGGCCAGCGGTTCGGCGCGCGCC
>CAJPFZ010000593.1 GCA_905339355.1 Burkholderiaceae bacterium | reverse complement strand
GTTCGCGCCGGTCGGTTGGAAAGAATCGGTTCTGTTCATTCAAGCCTCCGTAGGGGTGCACGTGGGCCGCGCGCCCCGAAGCGGCCACTCTAGTGCCTCCCGCCGGCCTCGCCGCTATGTGCAACCAGCGCGTGCGGTCTTCCGGCGCGTGGCCGTGCGCGGATCAGCTCCGGCGTGTCATGGCGCGCAATGCGAGCAGCGTGACCGCCACGAACAGGCCCAGGCTCCAGAACTCGAACGGCAAGCCCAGCATCGCGACGGCGTCGTCGGCGCAGCTGCCGGTGACCTGGAACATCGACGGCAGCAGCGCGTCCAGGCGCAGCGCGGTGATGATCTTGTCGGCCAAGGTCAGGTTGCACGATGCCGACTTGGCGGCCACGAAATGCTGGTACAGCGCCGCGCTGCTGCCGAGCAGCGCCAGCAGGACGACCACTCCCGCGGCGAGCCGGCGTCCTAGCGCCGGCAGCGCGGCAGCCACCAGGCTCAGCAGCGCGATGACGATGAAGATCACCCGCTGCAGGATGCACCACGGGCACGGGCGCATGTCGAAGGCGTACTGGCCCGTCAGGGCCACCGCGACGCCGGCGCTGCACAAGGCGGCGATCGCCAGCAGCCACTGGCGTGAACCCCAGGTGGACAAAGCCATCGTCAGGCCACCTGCGCGATCAGCTCGATCTCCACACAGGCGCCCAGCGGGATCTGCGCGACGCCGAAGGCACTGCGGGCGTGCGCGCCCTTGTCGGCGAAGACCTCGCCGAGCAACTCGGAGCAGCCGTTGGTGACGAGGTGCTGTTCGGTGAAATCCGGCGTGCTGTTGACGAGGCTCATGACCTTGACGATTCGCTCGACCTTGTCGAGGTCGCCGATCGCGGCGTGCAGCGTGCCCAGCAGGTCGATGGCGACAGCACGGGCGGCCTGTTTGCCGGTGGCGGTGTCGGTGTCGCGGCCGAGCTGGCCGACCCAGGGTTTGCCGTCGCGCTTGGCGATGTGGCCCGAGAGAAACACGAGGTTGCCGGTGCGCACGAAGGGCACGTAGGCGGCAGCCGGGATGGCCACGGGCGGCAGCTCGATGCCGAGTTCTTTCAGGCGGGCGTAGACGGACATGGTGGGTGCGGCGTGGGCGGGGGGAGGCGCAAATCCTACACTGGCGCCCATGGGAGGACATGACACGGGCTGGCGGCTCGCGGGACTGGCGCTCGCTTTCATCGCGGGGGTTGCGCTGCAGCTGAACGAGCGCGCCTTGCTGTCGGTGGCGTTCTACGCTGCGGCCGTCGCGGCCGGGACGCTCGTTCTGGCTGCGGCGTGGCGATGGCGCCGCCTCTTCGTGCTCGCGCTGCTGGGCCTGGCCGCCATCGGCTTCGGCAGCGCCGGCTGGCGTGCGAGCGAGCGCCTGGGCGACTCGCTACCACCCGAACTGGAAGGTGTCGACCTGCAGGTCACCGGACTGGTTGCCAGCCTGCCGCAGCGCGGCGCGAGCGGCCTGCGCTTTCGCTTCGAGGTCGAGCACGCCCAGCTCGACGGGCGACCGGTGGTGTTGCCGCGGCTGCTGGCACTCGGCTGGTATGCAGGCTTCCATGAAGACGCGACGCTCTCGCCGCCGCAGCAGTCGCTCGGTGCGGGGCAGCGCTGGCGCTTCACGCTGCGGCTGCGCCAGCCGCACGGCAACGTGAATCCGCACGGCTTCGACTACGAGCTCCACCTGTTCGAGCAGGGAGTGCGCGCCACCGGCTACGTGCGCGACATGCCGCCCGCGCTGCGGCTCGACGCCACGGCAGGTCATTGGGTGGAACGCCTGCGCCAGCGCGTGCGTGACGCGATCGAAGCCAAGGTGAGCGATCCGCGCGCTGCCGGTGTGCTGGCGGCGCTGTCGGTGGGCGACCAATCCGCCATCGAGAGCGAAGACTGGGACCTGTTCCGCGACACCGGCATCGCGCATCTGGTGTCGATCAGCGGCTTGCACGTGACGATGTTCGCGTGGCTGGCCGGCGTGCTGATCGCGGCGGGATGGCGGCTCAGTCCGCAGGCCATGCTGCGGCTGCCGGCGCAACTGGCGGCGCGCTGGGGAGGGCTCGCGGCCGCCACCGCCTACGCCGTCTTTTCGGGCTGGGGCGTCCCGTCGCAACGCACGATCTGGATGCTCGCGACCGTCACGCTGCTGCAGGCGCTGGGCCGGCATTGGCCCTGGCCGCTGGTGCTGCTCGC
>CAJPFZ010000592.1 GCA_905339355.1 Burkholderiaceae bacterium | reverse complement strand
ACCGCCACCGCTGCATCGGCGTTGCCGCCCGCATCTTCGCCTGTACCTCCAGCCACCGCTTCCGCTTCCACGTCCGCGCCCGAGCCCTTGCTCCAGCCGGCGCGGCGCAGCGAGCCCGCGGTCCCTGTCGAGCCGCCGCGTGCGGCGGTGCCGGCTTCGGGTTTTCGCCAGCCGGCCGCCGCCGACACGCCTCGCCGGAAGGAGCCGCGGCTCGAGCAGCCACCGGCCTTCAGCCCACCACCGCGCGCAGCCGCGGCGCCGCGCACGCCGCCGCCTTTGCGCGACGAGCGCCCGCTGGCCGCGGATCCCGCCGTGTCGGCCTTCATCGAACGGCGGCGCCGCGCCCGCCGCCGCCTCGGCTGGTTCGGCGCGGTGCTGATGCTGGCCGCCACGGGCGCCGGCATCTGGGTGCTCGATCAGCAGCGCCTGTCGACCGACGAGCAGACGGCGTTCGCCCATGCCGCGCGCCAGGACGGCCTGACCGCCAACCTGCCGGCCGTGCCGCAAGCCGCCGAGACGACGCCGGCAGATGCGCCAGCGGCCGGTCCGGCGGGTGCATCGGCCCTGCCGCAAGCGCCGACCGCGGCCATCCCCGCCCCCGGCGCGGACCCGTCTGCGACCGCTGCCGCCGCAGCCGTCGATATCGCGCCGCCACAGGCGCCGCCAGCGGACACGCCCACCGCCGCAGCAGGCACCGAGGCCGCACCGGGCATGGCCGTTGCGCCGCCGGTGAGCATGGCCGAACCGCTGGAAGAAGAGATCGAGACCGAGATGGCCGAGCCACCTGGGGCCGTCTCGCCGCCGCCCAAGACAGCGGCCGCGCGCAGCGATGCGCCGACCCGCAGGAGCAGCGCACCCGCACGCACCAACGTCAACCCACCGGCCCGCACGGTGGCGGCCGCTTCCCCCGCGGCGCCTGCGCGCATCACGAACCCTCGCGAAGCCTGCGGCAACCGCACCCAGTTCGCCTTGTACCGCTGCATGCAGATGCAATGCGACAAGGCGCAATGGACCCAGCACCCGCTGTGCAAGCGGCTGCGCATCCGCGACGAGGTGGACTGAGCAAGGCTCCCGCAGACGGGTGAGAAAGCAGAAAAAAGGGCCGCGAATGTCGCGGCCCTTGTCACATCCGGAACCCGCGTTCAGCGCAGGCGGATGATCTCCGCTTCACGCCCGGCGTCGAGCCGGTACATCAGCAGCAGCCCGGTCTGCGTCGGCGAGGCGGCGGCGCCGCCGGCCACCGCCGACGTGCCGATCTTTTCGCTCGAGAACGGTGCCACCGTGCCCATCGACGTGTCGGCCACGAACTTCGGCATGCTCGGCGTGTAGGTCACCGTCGGGAAGCTGTCGGTGCCGTTGCCGGTGAAGTAGTTGTCGTAGACGGTCACCGTGAAGTCGAAGGTGGTGTCGTCCGTCATGCCGAGCATCGCGGTGGGCACCGTGAGAATGGCATTGGCCGACTGCAGGTCGGCGTCGGTGTAGAACACCGGCGTGATCGTGCCCGCGGCAACGTTGTAGATGTTCACCACGTTGCTGCCGCTCGCAGCGAACCCGCCCAGCTCGGCGTTGAAGACGATGAACTCCGGCGTGCCGTCGCGGTTGGTGTCGATCTCCACGTCGAACTCGGCCGGATAGTTCGGATGCGCACGGCGCCCGAACGTGTTGACCGCGAATTGCAGGTAGCCCGGCTCGGCCAGCCGCACGCCGAGGGCGCGCATGTCGACGAAGGCGAAGTTGTCGCCCGGCTCCGGCAGCTCGCTGGAATCGGCCTTGCCGCTCACGCCGACGAGCGAGAACACGTCGAAGTCCCCCGGCGCGACGCCTGCGTTGGCCAGGCGGATCTTCGCGCCGACCCGCAAGCTCGTGTCGAGCGCGAACATGTGCGCCGACTTGCGCGGCAGCACGTGCCACGGCACCGAGAGCGTCTCGCTGCCAGAGGTCAGGGTGAGGTGCCCGTCGTACTCCGGCAGGTTCAGCAGCGCGCCGTTGCCGCCGTTCGGGCCGCCATCCAGCGTCCAGTCGGGCAGCTTGCGGCCGTCGATGATCATGACGACGTCGATCTCGCGTTTGCCGTTGGGCCCCACCACCACGCTGCTCGGCACGATCAGCCGCACCGCGCCGCTCGCTTCGTCATTGGCATAGCGGAAGCTGGGCGTCACTCTGAAATGCTTGGCCGAGCCCGAGAGGTTCTCGATCAGCAGCTTCTTGGTCAGGAACTTGCCCGTGGCAACCGACTGGTAGCCGAACGACAGCGCCGCCGACTGTCCCTTCACATCACGTGCGAGCGCAGACAGCGCAAGCGCGCGGTCGACCCGCAGCTCGCCCGCGCCGATGCGCGTGATCGGCGCCAGTTGGCCGGGCAGCAGCGCGTTGTTGGTGAACACCTGCGTGTGCGCGCTGTTCATCAGCAGCGCCTTGATCTGCTCGGGCGTCCGCGACGGATGCGCCTGCAGCATGATCGCCGCCGCGCCCGACACCATCGGCGCCGCGCCGGACGTGCCGCCGAACGCCGTCTCGCCGTTGCCCGTGCCGACCTCCGCCGAGACGGAGCCGCCGGGGGCGCCGATCTCGGGTTTGATGGCGCTGAATGACACGCTCGGCCCGCGCGACGAGGTCGATGCCATGCCGCCGACCAGCGAAATGCCGGTGGCCGGCACGGTCACGTTGACCGGCGCCGCCTTGTGGGCCTTGATCGCGTTGGACAGCGACTGCTGGATCACCAGCGTCTGCACGAACTGCGTGCCGCCGCCGAACGAGAACGACACCGCGTCGCCGGGGGCCACGAGGCCGAGCAGCACCGCCGTGGCACCGGCCTTGGCCGCGCGGTCGACCTTCAGGCTGATCGAGCATGCGCCGCGGTCGATGAGCGCGACCTTGCCGGCCGGGCTTTCAAGGTACGGATCCTCAGGCGTCGCGCCGGCGGCGGGACAACCCTGGCCGACCACCGCCACGTCGCCGGTGAAGCCGCTGGTGATCGGCGCCCAGTCGACGGTCGCGGTGTTGGCGTAGGTGCCGGCGATGGCCGCCGGCGAGTTGACGATCACCGGGTAGGCCTGATCGCTCGGCACCATGGTCTGCGCGACGCTGATCACGCCGGGCGTGGCCGCCGGCGAGCCGGTGATGTAGGGCCGGTTGGCGCTGTTGCCGGCGGATGCCACCACCACGACGCCGAGCTTGACGGCGTTGGCCGAGGCGCCGGAGAGGTCGTCCTCGACTTGCCCGTAGGAGGAGCCGAGCGACATGTTGATCACGTCCACCGCGTCGCTCGGGTCGCCGTCGCCGTCGGGGTCGAGCGCGAAGTCCATTCCGAGGAGCAGCGCCACGCCGTTGCAGCTGGTCGTGACCGAACTGCAGACCTTCACCGCGACCAGCGAAGCGCCGGGCGCCACGCCCTTGTGCAGCCCGTCGGCGCTGTGCCCGGCGATGATGTCGGCCACGTGCGTGCCATGGCCCGATGCCGGGCCGCCGTCGATCGGGTCGTCGTCTTCGCTGCGGCAGTCGACGCCGGGCGCGCAGTTGGGCCACTGCTCGCCGACGAAGTCGTAGCCGTCGACCACCTTCGCGGTCGGGAACAAGCCGTCGCGCGTCGTGTTGAGCGGGTCGCTGGTGCCGCTGCCGTAGGCCGCCAGGTAGGCCGCCCCCGTGCCCGCGCCGCCGAGGTTGTAGTGGGTGTAGTCGATGCCCGAATCGAGCACCGCGACTCGCACGCCCGTGCCGTCCTTGCCGGCCGCCTGGGCGGCGGTGGCGCCGACGTAGGGCACCGTTTCCGACAGGGCCTTTTCGTAGTGCAGCACCGGACGCACGGCGAGCACGCCCGGCATGGCAGCGATCTGCCTGAGGTTCGCCGCATCGACGCGCACCGCGACCGCGTTGTGCGCCACGGTCACGCGGCCGAGTTCCTGCGCACCGACGGCGCGCAACTGGTTCATCAGGCCGTCCTGGCGCACGCGCAGGCCGTCGCGGTGGCTGCGCGCCGCTTGCCGCAGCGCCTGCGTGCTGCTGCCCGGCGCCTCGCGCGCCGCGGTGCCGAGCGCGCGCATCTGCCGCTGCTCACCCATCGCCTGCAGGCGTTCGCTCTTGTAGGCCGCCACCGAGGGCGCGTCGAGCGTCACCCATACGTCGGTCGACCCTTTGAGCTTGGCCAGCCTCGCATCGACCATGCCGGTCGAGACGCCGCCCGGGAGGGCCAGGCGCTGGGCATGGCTGGGCGCGGGTGCGGCCGCCGCGGCGGCCGCCTCGCGGGATGTGGCGTCGGGGCTGTCTGCGCCGCCGCCGCAGGCGGCGAGAAACACCGCCGCCACCGTCGCTGCATGTCTGAAAGAACGTTGCATTCGTGTGTCTCCGGAAGGTTGCCGGGCCGTGGCGACAATGCCGCCGCGCGCCTTGTGGGTTTGGGGCTCGCGTTTCGCCAAGGGGGACCGCCATGCTGCGCGCGCCGTGATGCGGGCGTCAATCGACGCAAAGGGGAAACGATCCCCCCAGACTTAGGGGCGATGAATGTCCCGATGACGAACCGGGGTCACTGCGAGTACGCCCTCGATGGCGCGCGCTTGCGGCAGCGCCGACACGGGGATTCGCACGGCGAGCGCGTTGCGCACGATGTGCACACGCGCCTGCTCGATCGCGCCGAGCGCCACGAGCTGCCGCATGACCTCGTCCTGCTGGCGCTCGATGAGCAGCAGCGCATCGCTGCGCTGCGCCGCCGGCACGCGGGCGAGTTCGGGCAGCGAGAGCCGAACCCAGGCCTCGACCATCGTCGGCCTGTCGGCGACGGCTGCGGGGCCGCCTGGTGCGGCGCGCGCGAGCGCCGCAAGGGGCGCCGCCATCAGCAAGGCCACCGCCCGCCTGCGGCGAACGTTATCGCGGCCGTCGATGGAGCGCTTCATCGATGCATGCGCGTTCAGCGCGAGCCGAACATCATCTGTCGCGCGATCGCCGAGCGCACCGGCCGCAGCCCCTGCAAGGCCACCATGCCGAGCCCGCGGGCCGCGCCCGCGCCCGGCAGACGCCAGGTGAAGCTGCGCGCGAGGAAGTCGGTCGCCGCGATCGTCGCCCAGCGGTCGGGGCCGCGCTTCCATTCGAGACGGCGCAGCACCGCGCCGACGTCGTTCGAGCGGTGCAGTGCGCGCACCAGCTCGAAGGCATCGCGCAGGCCGAGGTTCAGGCCTTGTCCCGCGACCGGGTGCAGCGTCTGCGCCGCGTTGCCGATGCGCACCGTGCGCCCGTCGGTCAGCGTGCGCTCGGCGTTGAGGCCGAGCGGAAAACACTTCAGCGGCGAGACCGCGACCAGCCGGCCCACCTCCGGATGGAAGAGCGTGTTCAACACCGCGAGGCGCTGTTCGTCGCTGAGCCCGGCCACCGGGTCGTCGTCGGCGTTGACGCACCACACCAGCCCGGCGCGGCCGTCCTTCAGCGGCAGCAGCGCCGCGGGGCCCTCGCGCGTGAATCGCTCGTAGGCGACGCCCGGGCGCGGCTCGGCCAGCGTCACGGTGCCGACCCAGGCGCTCTGCCGGTAGTCGTGGGTGACGGGCTTGCGCAGTTGGTCGGAGAACACGCCGCCCTCGGCGACCACCGCCAGATCGAAGCGTTCGACGATGCCGGCATCGACCTCGACGCCGCCGTCCACCGGCTTGAGCGCCGAGACCGTGGTGCCGAAGCGTGACACGAGGCGCTGCTGCGCGGCGGCCACGGCGGCGTTCCAGGCGTCCTGCAGCGGCGCGACGATGGCGCCGTAGCTCATCACCGCGCCGAGCATCGGCACCGCTTCGTCCAGGGCGCGGATGCGCACCTCGGGCTCCGGGATCAGCCCGCCCAGCAGACTCGGCAGCGACGGCGGCTGCTGCGACACATGCACTTCGTGAATGCGCTGCGCCGCCTCGCCGTGCCAAGCGCCCACACGCTGCAGCAGCTGCACGCTCCCGAGCGACAAGGCGATGATGCGCGGGTCGCCCGCCACGTCCTGCTCCGCCGAGCGTGCGTCGAACAGGGTGATGCGGGCATCGGGCAGTGCACGCGCGGCGTGCAGGGCGAGAGTGAGGCCCACCGGCCCCGCCCCGATGACGGCCAGGGTCAAGCTCGGGTTCGCATTCACGTCACACCTCCGGGTCAATCGTCAAGGTTCTGCGTCGTATTATTCGCCGCACCCGCACGTCGCGGAACCGGGAAGGGGAACAGCGCCATGGCACTGATGGATTTCATCAAGAAGCAGTTCATCGACGTCATCGAGTGGACGGAGCCGGGCGACGGCATCCTCGCGTGGCGCTACCCGATGGCCGGCAACGAGATCCAGTACGGCGGCTCGCTGACGGTGCGCGAATCGCAGATGGCGGTGTTCGTCAACGAAGGCAAGGTGGCCGACGTGTTCGGCCCCGGGCGCTACACGCTGAACACCAACACGCTGCCGATCCTCACCTACCTGCAGAACTGGGACAAGCTGTTCCAGAGCCCGTTCAAGAGCGACGTCTACTTCTTCAGCACTCGCCAGCAGGTCGACCAGCGATGGGGCACGACGCAGCCGGTGTCGATCCGCGACAAGGACTTCGGCGCCGTGCGCTTGCGCGCCTTCGGCAACTACAGCTACCGCATCGCCGACCCGAAGCTGTTCCACACGCAGATCTCGGGCACACGCGACGTCTACACCGTGTCCGAGCTCGATGGCCAGCTGCGCGCGCTGATGCTGCAGCACATCTCCGACGCGGTCGCCTCCAGCGGGCTCGCCTTCCTCGACCTGGCCGCCAACCAGGTCGAGTTCGCCAATCAGCTGCGCCTGGCGACCGCGCCCGACTTCGAGCTGCTGGGCCTCAAGCTCGAGGTCGTCACGCTGCAGAACATCTCGCTGCCCGAGGAGCTGCAGAAGATCCTCGACCAGAAGATCGGCATGGGCATGGTCGGCGGCGACATGGGCAAGTTCATGCAGTACCAGACGGCGCAGTCGATCCCGAAGTTCGCCGAGGGTGCGGGCGGCGCGGGCGGCGGCGGCGTGGTCGGCGATGCGATGGGCCTGGGTGCCGGCGTGGCGCTCGGGCAGGTGATGGCCAACCAGCTGAGCCAGGGGTTGCAGGGCGGCCAGGCCCAGGCCGCTGCGGCGGCGGCCGCGGCCGGCGTGAAACCCGACGAGGTGATGGCGACCATCGAGAAGCTCGCCGACCTGAAGGCCAAGGGCATCCTCACGCAGGATGAGTTCGATTCAAAGAAGGCGGAGCTGCTGAAGAAGCTGGTGTAGACCCCGCGTTCCTTTGGCCACCGAACCGACACCCCAGCGCGCCTACCGCGCGGCGTGCCCGAACTGCGGCGCGCCGGTCGAGTTCCGCTCGGCCGCCTCGGCCTTTGCCGTGTGCAGCTTCTGCCGCAGCACTCTCGTGCGCGACGGCGAGGCGTTGCGCAGGACCGGCGCAAGCGCCGAGCTGTTCGATGACCATTCGCCGCTGCAGCTCGGTGCCGCCGGCCGACACCAGGGAGCTGCCTTCACGCTCGTCGGCCGGCTGCAGTACCGCTACAGCGAAGGCACCTGGAACGAGTGGCACGCGCTGTTCGACAACGGCCGCAGCGGCTGGCTGAGCGAAGACAACGGCCGCTACGTGATGGCGTTCGAGGCGCCGCTGGCGCAGCCGGCGCCGGACCCTTCCAGCCTGCGCCCCGGCGCACAGCAGGTCGTCAATGGCGAGGCCTTCAGCGTCGCCTCGATCGTCGTGGCCCGGCTGATCGCGGCGCAGGGCGAACTGCCCGCGCCGCCAGAAACGGAACGCGGCTTCATCGTCGCCGACCTGCGCAGCACCCGCGGCGAGGTCGGAACGCTCGACTACCGCCACCCGCTCGCACCGAGCTGGTCGGTCGGGCGTTCGGTCGCGATCAGCGAACTGGCGATGACGGGCCTGGCCGAAGGCACCGAGAAGACACTCTCCGCGCGCGGCGTTGCGTGCCCGAGCTGCGGCACGGCGCTCGAGATCCAGCTCGCAAGCACGCAGTCCATCGTCTGCCCGCAATGCCATGCGGTGGTCGACGTCTCCAAGGGTGTCGGCGCCGACCTCGCGCACTTTGCCCAGGCACAGGGCAGCGAACCTCAGATCCCCCTCGGCAGCATCGGCACGCTCGCGCTGACCCGCGGCCAGCCGCTGCCCTGGCAGGTGGTGGGCTACGTCGAACGCTGCGAAGTGGCCGAGGATCCCGAGGACGACCCGAGCAGCTGGCGCGAGTACCTGCTGTATCACCGCAGCGAAGGCTTTGCCTTCCTCGTCGACGCCGACGACGGCTGGAGCTGGTCGGCGCCCATCACCGGCGTGCCTCAGCCGGCCGGCGGCGGCGTCACATACGACGGCGCCACCTACCGCAAGCTCTACGACTACCGCGGCCGAATCACCTACGTGCTGGGCGAGTTCTACTGGCACCTCGAGCGCGACGAACTCACCTTCAACACCGACTACGCCGGCGTGGGTGCGGCAAGCCGCAAGCGCCTGAACCGCGAGCGCACCGGCAAGGGTGGCGGTGGCGGGGACGGTGGTGGCGATACGCAGGAGATCGTCTGGTCGGCCGGCGAGACGCTCGACGCCGACACCGTGGTGAAGGCGTTTCGCCTCGGCCCCGAGCAGCGCGCCGCCCTGCAGCGCGATGCCTCGCCGACGGCGCTCAAGCCCTCGCCGATGGTCAAGGTCTTCGTCGTGCTCGCGTTCATCGTCATCGTGCTGCTGATCAACCGCTGCAGCGACGGTGGCGGCGCGGCCGACTGCAGCGAGCTGCGCAATACCTACGGCGAGGCGTCGTTCGAGTACAAGAACTGCCTGGACAACCAGCGCAGCCGCACCGGCGGCGGATCGTTCGGCGGCTTTTCCAGCGGCGGCGGCCACAAGTAGGCTCGGCGCTGTTTTTCACCAAGGAGAGAGTGTCATGTTGGGCATCGAATGGCTGAAACCGAGCGTCTTCTTCGGGTCGATGCTGTACGCGCTGGTCGGCGTGCTCGTCTTCTGGCTGTGCTTCCTCATCGTCGACAAGCTCACGCCGTACGACCTGTGGCATGAGATCGTCGAGAAGAAGAACTCGGCGCTGGCGATCGTGGTCGGCGCCATGTGCATCGCGATCGGCTTGATCGTCGCGGCTGCCATCGGCTAGCCGCGCCGCCTGCCGCGCCGCGGGGCATGGACAAGGTGATCGAGACGCCAGGCGGCGAGCCTGCCGCGCAGCGCGCGCGGGTGCGCCCGGCCGAAGTCGCGCTGCTGGCGTCGGTGTTCGTCGTCGCCGCCTGCGGGCTGGTCTACGAACTCGCCGCCGGCGCGCTCGCGAGTGTTCTGCTGGGCGACTCGATCCTCCAGTTCTCCACCATCATCGGCACCTACCTCTTCGCAATGGGTGTCGGTTCCTACCTTTCGCGCTTCTTCGAGCGCCAGCTGGTGGCGCACTTCCTGCGCATCGAGCTGCTGGTCGGACTGGTCGGCGGCTTGATGCCCGCGGCGCTGTTCGCGCTGCACACGCTGGCCGCGCCATCGTTCCGCTTCGCGCTCTATGCGCTGGTGCTGCTGGTGGGCGTTTTGGTGGGGCTCGAGATTCCGCTCGTGATGCGCATCCTCAAGCGCCACTTCCGCGACCGCTATGCGCTGAAGGACCTGGTGTCGCAGGTGCTGACCTTCGATTACCTCGGCGCGCTGGCGGTGGCCATCGCGTTCCCGCTGCTGCTGGTGCCGCAGCTGGGGGTGATCCGCACCGGCGTGTTCTTCGGGTTGCTCAACGCGGGGGTCGCGCTGTGGGCGCTGTGGCTGTTCCGCGGCGAGCTGCGCCGGTTGTGGGCGCACGCCGCGAGCTGCTTCGCCACGGTGGCGGTGCTCGCAACCGCCTTCGCGCTGGCCGACCGCGTGACGACCTGGGCCGAAGACCACTTCTACGGCGACCAGATCGTCTACAGCGAATCGAGCGTCTACCAGCGGGTGGTCGTCACCACCAGCGAGGCCGGCGTGCGCCTGTTCCTCAACGGCAATCTGCAGTTCCACTCGCGCGACGAGTACCGCTATCACGAGGCGCTGGTGCATCCGGCGATGGCCGCCCACGGCGCGCCCCGGCAGGTGCTGGTGCTCGGCGGCGGCGACGGCATGGCCGTGCGCGAGGCGCTCAAGTACCCGAGCGTCGAGCAGGTCACGCTGGTCGAACTCGACCCGCACATGACGCGCCTGTTCTCGCAGCAGGACCTGCTGCGCGGGCTCAACGCCGACGCACTGCGCTCGCCCAAGGTGCGCATCGTCAATGCCGATGCCTTCACCTGGCTGGAGCAGCACGCCGACCACTACGACATCATCGTCATCGACTTCCCGGACCCGAGCAACTACTCGATCGGCAAGCTGTACACGACGAGCTTCTACCGGCTGGTCGACGAGCACCTGAATGCCGGCGGCTACGCGGTCGTGCAAACGACCTCGCCGTTGCTGGCGCGCAAGAGCTTCTGGACCGTCGTGTCGACCATCGAAGCCGCGGGCTTGAGCGCCACGCCGTACCACGCGCATGTGCCGAGCTTCGGCGAATGGGGCTTCATCGTGGCGAGCCGCCGGCCGTGGCGGATGGCGGCCGCCTTGCCGGCGGACCTGCGCTTTCTCGACCTGCAAACCCTGCCGGCGATGTTCCATTTCCCGCC
>CAJPFZ010000591.1 GCA_905339355.1 Burkholderiaceae bacterium | reverse complement strand
ACGCAGGAACTCATTGCCAGCATGCTGGGCGTGCGCCGCGAGGGAGTGACCGAGGCCGCGGGCAAGCTGCACGAGGCCGGCTTGATCAGCTATCGGCGCGGCCACATCACCGTGCTCGACCGCCCCGGGCTCGAGCAGCGTACCTGCGAGTGTTATGCGGTGATGAAGCGCGAATACGACCGGCTGCTGCCGGCGACGACCGCGACCTGATGCGCGCTTGCGGCCGGGCGTGCCCGGCCGAGGCTCAAGCCTTCTGCTCGCGCAGATCGAACTCGCGCACCATCACCGGCTCGATCGAGCCTTGCGCCACGCGCCGTCGCACGGCGTCGTCGATCTCCTTCGCGTGCGCGAGGTAGGTCTGCAATGGGTCTTCGTTCTGGCCATCAGGGCGAAAGCGGAAGTGCAGCGCCGAGCGCGTGATGCTCGCGCCGACGAGCTTGTCGTCGACCTGGACCCAGAACCGGACGGTGCCGGAGTCTTCATGGAAGAACGGGGGCTGCGACATGGTGACCTCGGGGCGGGCAGTGGGGGCGGACGGCGCGAACCGGGTGGTTCGGTGCGTCAGCGGTGCCTGAGGGTACTCGTTTCGCCAATGCGGCTTCGCGCGGGCACACTACGGCTCCTCGTTCACCGGGGCCTGCGCCTCGTCGACAGCGGAGACTTCATCCATGAGCGTCATTGAATCCAGAGTGATCAACATCGAGGACCTGCAGCTCGAGCACACCGCCAACGGCAGCCGCTTCGAAAGCCGCTCCGTGCGCATCGGGGCGCTGCTGGGCGCCAAGGACCTCGGCTACTCCTACGACGTGGTCCCGCCGGGCAAGCGCTCCTGCCCCTTCCACAGCCACCGCGGCGAAGAGGAGATGTTCTTCATCGTGAGGGGCCGCGGCACGCTGCGCTACGGCAGCGAGACGCGCGCGATCCGCGCCGGCGACGTCATCTGCTGCCCCACCGGCGGGCCGGACACGGCACACCAGATCGTCAACGACTCGAGCGAGGAGCTGGCCTATCTGTCGGTCAGCACGATGATGCCGGCCGAGGTGTGCGAGTACCCGGACTCGGGGAAGATCGGGTCGTTCGGGGGTGATCTGCGGCACATGACGCGGGCGGGGGAGGGGGTGGATTACTGGGTGGATGAGGTATAGACGCGGTGAGGTATCAAGGGCCTGCGCTCGCCGAGTCTCCTGCGGCGACGCCCAATCGGTAGGCCGCACTCACCGCCTCGGCGCGCGTGGCCACGCCGAGCTTGACGAAGATCGCTGCGAGATGGTGTTCGACCGTGCGCGCCGACCGGTGCAGGCGCACCGCGATCTCCTTGTTGCGCAGCCCCGCCGTAAGCAATTCGAGCACGGCCAGTTCCTTGTCCGTCAGGCTGGCGGGATGCTGGCGCGTCGAACGCCGCGTACCTCGAGGCAGGCCGCGCACGCCCGCCGCGCGCAGGCGCTGGCGGACCCGCTCGACCATCGGCCGCGCACCGATCACCTCGAACATGGCGAGGGCTTGACGTTGCGCCGGCTCGTCGCCTTGTGACAGGGCGCGCGCTGTCTCGAATGGGCAGCCGAACGAGCGCCACGCATGCGCCGCCTCCTGCCAGCGTCCGGCGGCTTCGAGCGCGAACGGGTGCTCCGAGCAAAAGTCGGGGATCGGGATGGCGGGGTTGCCGCCGAGACGGCACCACAACGCCAGTTGCGCGGCGACGTCGATCCGCCGCGCGGCAATTGCTAGCGGAAGATGGGCTGCAGCCTCGCATGCAGCGTCGTGGTCGCGTCCTTCCAGCCATGCGGCCTCGACCCGCGCGACATGGAAGCGGTCGGGCCCGGCACCCGCCGCCAGATCGCGCGCCTCGTCGAGCGCGCTCCAGACACCGGGATCGCCGCGCCGCGCGCGCAGCCGGCCGAGAGCGACCAGCGCCACGATCCGTGCGATCACCGTCGCTTTCCGCTCGGCGATCACCGCATGCGCCGCGGCCGCGGCCTCTTCCCAACGAGACTGCTCCAACAGTGCGCGGGCGAGCCACGCTGTCTGGTACAGCTGCGTCGCATGGAGGTCGCGTTCGGTGCAGAAGTCGATGCCCTTGCGCAGCCACGTCTCGGCCTCAGCAAGCCTGAACGCCTCGACACAACCCGACCCGAGGCTGGCGAAAATCTGGCTGGCGAGTCGATTTTCGTTGGCGCCCAGCGCGAGGGCGAGGCCACGCTCCAGTGTCGCAAGGCCCTCGTCGACCCGGCCCAAGTCGACCTGCGAGCGGCCGATCGTCTTCAGGCACATCGCCATTTCGGCTTTGTCGCCCTCACGCCCGGCCCGGTCGAACACCGACGACGCCAGGGCGATCGCTTGGTCGGATTCGCGTTCGTACTGGCAAAGCGACGCGGCACAACTGCGCACCACGCGCGCCGCGCGCGTCTCGTCCTGGTCGGCGACAAGCGAGCGTGCCTCGCGCAATGCCGCCGCAGCGTCGGGGTTGCGCGCGGCGTAGAGGAATATGAGCGACTGCCGCGCCAGCGACACCGCCGCGTTGTCCGGCCGTCCGTGCGCGCACCACAGCCGCGCCGCTTCGCTTCGCACGGCGATCGACTCGTCGAGGCCGACGCTCATGTGCACGTCTTCGGCTGACGCGTCGAGCAGCGCGGCGCGCTCGGCACTCGGCTCGCAGTGCGCGAGTGCGCGGGCCCAGTGCTCGGCGGCCTGCCGGTGCGCGCCGCGCACCGCAGCTTCGCGCGCTGCGACTGGCGCCCAGTGTCGCAACGCGGCCACGTCGCCGGCAGCTTCGGCGTGCACGACCAGCCGCGCGGGGTCCCTCGTTGCGTCGCTCCCCACGTCGCTCCTCAAGAGGGCCTGCAGCACGAGCCGATGCAGGCCAATCGCGCGCGTCGGCGCCATCGCCTGCAGCACCGCCTGCCGCGCCAGCTCGTGGCGGAACACGAACGACGCGCCTTCGGTGCGCAGAACGCCTGTCGCCAGGCACTCGTCGATCGACCCGCTCTCCGCGGCCGTCAGCTCGCGCAGCAACCACGCCTCGGCTCGCGGGCCGGCCACCGCGGCCGCGTCGAGCACGGCACGGGCTGACGGCGACAGGCGTCCGGCGCGCGCCAGCACCGCGTCCTGAACGGTGGCGGGAACGCCTTTGACGGCCTTCGCCGTTGCCGCGAGTACCTCGGTGACGAAGAACGGATTGCCTGCGGTCTGCTCGTGCAAGGCCGTGGCGTCGACCCCGGTTCCGTCCGACAGCGACCGCACCGCCGCCAGCGAGAGCGGCTGCGGCGCCAGCCGCGGCGCTCCGGCAGTTGCCAGGTCGCCGAGCACGGCGCGCAGCGGGTGCGCCGGAACGACCTCGTCGTTGCGAAAGCTTGCGACGAGGAGCGAACGAGTGCGGGCGATGCGCCGGCCGGCGTAGCGCAGCAAGTCGAGCGTCGCCTCGTCCGCCCAATGGACGTCTTCGAGGACGGCCAGCGACGGCCGTTCGGCGAGCAAGTCGAGGAAGGCGACGAACAAGCGATGCCGCTCGCCGCTGCCGTCGTGCGAGACGGCCAGCTTGCCGCCGGAGTCGATGGCGATGTCGTCGAGCGCACCGAGCGGCCGAGGCGTCGCCATCGCCTCGCAGGCACCCCAGTACACGGGGCTGTCGGCGCGCACCGAGGCGGCGAACGCTCGCAGGACGGTGGTCTTGCCGATGCCTGCCTCGCCTTCGATGAAGACCAGCTGGCCCGGGCCTTCGCGCGCCTGCGACCATCGCGCATCGAGCTGCGCGAGCAAGCCATCGCGCTCGAGCAGCGGCATGGTTCGACTCCCCGGCGGCGGGCAACTGCAACCTCAGCGGCCCCCGTCGCCGTGACACATGTTAGCTGAGCGGCTGGCGCTCAGCGGCTCGCACGCGACGCCTCGATGGGTCGCAGATGGTTCGCGACTGCGAAGGCGCCCACTCTGCGCCCGAGCTCGGTGGAGTGTTCATTGGTGCTGCGGAAGTGGATGCCGGCAAACACGCGTGCGTCCTCCATCTCCTTCTCGACCTGCGCCAGGCTCGCGTAGCTGCGCATCATCCCGAGAGCCGGCGGGAACACGTAGCTGAAGTTGACCTCGTCGCTGCCGAGGAGATTGCGCAACACCTGCGAGATGGCACCCGTGGTGATGCAGTGCGCGGAGGGATAGTCCGGGTGAGGTGGCGTGATGAGCAGCGATTCCCAGTTCGGGTCGGGGGCAACGGCGCCGTTGCCGGCCCGAATCGCCGTGATCGGACGCCACGCATTGACCTGGTACTTGATCCTGAACGAGACGATCAACGCGTCGGCGGCAGCGGTGTGCGCCAGTGCGAAAAGGCGGGCGTTCTCATGCATCGACAGCTTTCTAGCCTGCGATGCAGCGCGCACGAGGGCATTCAACTGCGGGATCTCGTTGCCCGACCAGAAGAGCGCCACGGCTGTCTGATCTGCCGTTCGTTCAGCGCTGTGGCGACCGCCCAGGCGCTTGATCTCGTCCAGATCACGTGCGAATTCTCCGCTCGTCAGCGCGGGCCTCCCCCTCGCGGCGAACTGATCGACCGACTTGAGCGTGAAGGGTGTGACGCCGCCCAGCTGCGGCAGCGCGCCCGGCGCGAGTCCAGGCGGCGTGCGCTGCCACACCCCGACGCCGGTGCCCGGCTTGTCCTGGGCCTTCGCATCGAAGTTGTCCTTGGCGCGCCAGGCCAGCATGCGCTCGGCCACGGCCCTGCCGGCCGCGAGGCCCTCGGCTTTCGAGCGCTCGTCGCTGATCTTCCCGAGCGACTGGGCGAGTGCGGCGTCCAGCGCGGCCTTGTGCGACGGCACGAGCGCGGTGAGGACACCGTGCGCTGCACTCGCCGCAGCGGCGTCTTTCGAGGCGCTTGCGGGCGCCTCGACCTGGAAGCGATACGTTTCGTGGTGCGGCTCGATCGCGTTGATGGCATCGTGTACCGCGCCATGCATCGCCGCCATGACACGCGCGTGGACGGGCGGCACGGCAATCGGCAGTGCCGCAGCGATCGCGTTCCAGTCCATCACGGTGTCGGCCCGAGCCGAGCCGATTGCGCCCGACACGCACAGCATTGCGACGACCGCCGTCGCGAATCGGCGATGACTTTTCAGAGTGACAGGTTTCATGTGACCTCCGTAGATGGGGAACGCCTGGTCAGAGGAAGTACGGATCGAAGACCCGAACCTCGGTGATGCGGTCGACCGGCAGGGCGGTGGCCTGCGCGGCGACCCGGATAGCCTCGGGCGACGGAGAGTCGACGATGCAGAAGCTGCGGCAACGGTCCGGCGTCACGAAAGAGTGGATCCAGGTCACGCCTTCGCACGCGTTGGCGCGAATCACTTCGTCGCAGTGATTCGCGGCCATGCCGTCAGCGGCCGTCCCGGCGCGATCGGGGGCGCAGAAGGTGCGTTCGACGAGGTAGCGCGGCATGATTGACTCCGGTTCGCGAGGCATGCACGAACACTAGGACGAGCTTCAAGCGCGCGATACGGTCGAACCACCCAGATTGGAAGCAACCGCATTGCGCGGGTGCGCGAGACCCAGCCTCAGCACGTTCGCCTACCGCTGCAGCCTCCGATACTCGCTGTAATGCCGAATCGCCTTCGTCGCGTGCCCCAGCCGCTCGTGCAGCCGCGCCGCGTTGTAGTGCGCGTCGGCGAAGTCGGGTGAGAGCGCCATGCAGCGCTCGTACGACGCGAGCGCCTCGTCGATCTGCTCCGCATCCTCCAGAGCGATCGCCATGTTGAAGTGGAACAGCGGTTCGTCGGGGCCTTGTTCTATGGCCTCGCGGTATAGCGCCACCGCCTCGCCGCAGCGCCCGGCGTCGCACAGGATCACGCCGAGGTTGAGGTAGGGGTCGACGTAGTCCGGCGCCAGCGCGATGGCCCGCCTGTAGGCTTGCTCGGCACCGCCCTTGTCGGCATCTTCGAGCTCGATGCCGCGCTGAAACCAGTCCAGCGCCTGCTCTTCCTTCGATGGCGCCGCAGTGGGCCGCGACTCGCGCGTGAGAAAGCTCACCGAGCCCTGCGCCGCCGGCACGACCTCGAAGTCCATCAGCATCTGGCCCGAGTCCACCTGCCACTGCGCGGTGCCTTCCTTGACCGCGATCTCGTTGCCGACCGCGCTGATGCGCAGCCCCGTCAGCGGCAGTTCGGCCGGCAGCGTGTCGCGCAGCTGCTTGAGCGAGCGCACGATCTTGCGCGGCGGGATCTGCGCGGCCTGCAAGCTGTGCGCGGTGCGCAGCAGCACCACGTCCTGGAAGGTGAAGCGGTACTCGCGACGCGCGCCGCGCGTGGGGGTGACGAAGCCCGAGGCGACCAGCCCGCCGATCACCGCCCGCGAAATGCCCAGCATCGACTGGATGTCGCGCAGGCTGAAGGTCTCCATCCGCTGCGGTCGAGCGCCGTCACTTGCGCGCGCGGGCGCGTGCCGGCGGCGCTTCGGGCGCGGCGACGGCAGCCGGCGCTGCACGCTTGGCGGCCTTGCGCTCCTTCGGCGCCTCGGCCACGGCGGGAGCGGGCTCGGGCTTGGCCTTCGCGGCCGGCTTGCGCGACGAGAGGCTCGCACGCAGCGCTTCGGTGAGGTCGATGATCTGGCCGCCCGCCGCCTCTTCCGGCTGCTCGGCCACGACGATCGCCTTGCCGGCGATCTTCTCGTCGATGGCGGCGAGGATGCGCTGCTTCTCGTCGTCCTGGAACTCGCTCGGGTCGTAGCTGTCGGCCGAGATCTGGGCGATCAGCTGCAGCGCGAGCTGCAGCTCGGGCTTGGCGATGTCGGCCTTCTCGATGTCGAGGTCCTTCATCGAGCGCACTTCGTCGGCGTAGAGCAGTTGCTGCAGGATCAGCCCGTCTTCGCCCGGCCGCACCTGCACCACCAGCTGCTTGCCCTTCCAGACCCAGCGCGCAAGCGCGCAGCGGCCGCTCTCGCGCATCGCCTCCATCAGCAGCCGGTAGGGCTTGCCGCCGCGCTTGTCGGGCGCAAGGTAGTAGGCCTTGTCGTAGTAGATCGGGTCGATGCTCGTCTGCGGCACGAAGGAGATGATGTCGATCGTGTGGCGCGCCGATTCTTCGAGTGCCTTCAGCTCCGCGGGCGTGAAGGTGACGTAGCGGTCCTTGTCGAACTCGTAGCCCTTGATCATGTCGGCACGCTCGACCACCAC
>CAJPFZ010000590.1 GCA_905339355.1 Burkholderiaceae bacterium | reverse complement strand
GCGATGCGCAGCACGCTGTGCGGCCCGGTGTCAAGCAGCCCGGTCACCGTGCCCAGGGCCTCGCCCTGCAGGTTGACCACGCTGAGGCCGATCAGGTCGACCCAGTAGAACTCGTCCGGATCGGCCGTGGGAAAGCTCGCCCTCGGCACGAACACCCGCGCGCCGCGCAACGCCTCGGCGCCGCTGCGGTCATCGACCTCCTGCACCTGTGCCACGACCCAGTCGCCATGCGGCTTGGCCTGCGTGATCTTGAGCAAGGGCGGCAGCCCCGCGGCCGAGGCCGTCGGGCGTTTCGGCCCGAGTTGCGGCTCGGGCGGCTTCAGGAACCAGCGCCGCGAGGAGAACAGCGCCTGCGGATCTGCCGCAAAAGGCTGGACCTTGATCCAGCCCTTGACGCCCCAGGCGTCGATGATGCGGCCGACCTCGATGGCGTCTTCAGGCCAGGGCGGCGTGTCGCCGGTGGCCATCGACGCCGCAGTCACGATTCAGCCCGGGAAGGACTCAGACGGCGGCGGCCTTGGCCTGGCCGACCAGGCGTGCCACCGTGGGCGACATCTGGGCGCCTTGGCCGGCCCAGTAGTCGACGCGGTCGAAGGCCACGCGCAGCGGCTGCTCGCCACCGGACGCCACGGGGTTGTAGAAGCCCACGCGCTCGATGAAGCGGCCATCGCGGCGGATGCGCGAGTCGGCGACGACGATGTTGTAGAAGGGACGCTTCTTGGCGCCGCCACGTGCGAGTCGAATCACGACCATGTTGTTTCCTTGAATTGTGAAAACATCCACCGCACCAGGAGACACTCAGGGCGAGCAGATCAAGAACGGCCGCAGCAACCATTGCCTCGACCGTCGCCTCCGGTGCCGTAGATACGCCGCATGCCGTATGGCGTGGGCCGTCACCGAAACCCGACATTATAAACTCCTGCACCGCCTCGAGGTCATTCATGTCCCACGCCCCGCTTTTGCTGCGCCCGAGCAGCGCCGATGACGTCCCCGCGCTCACCGCCATCTACGCCTGGAATGTGCTCAACGGCACCGGCACCTTCGAACTCGAGGCTCCCGATTCCGCCGAGATGGCGCGCCGCCGCGACGACGTGGTGAGCAAGGGCCTGCCGTGGCTCGTCGCCGAACGCGCCGGCGCCGTCCTGGGTTTCGCCTATGCGAACCACTTCCGCCCACGCAAGGCCTACCGCTTCTGCCTCGAAGACTCGATCTATCTGGCGCGCGGAGCGCAAGGCCAGGGCATCGGAAAGTTGCTGCTCGCCGAACTGCTGGCCCAGTGCGAAGCCCGCGGGGCACGCCAGATGCTGGCAGTGATCGGCGACTCGGCCAATGCCGGCTCGATCGGCGTGCACCGTGCACTCGGTTTCGAGCAGACCGGCATCATGAAGTCCGCCGGCTGGAAGTTCGACCGCTGGCTCGACGTGGTGGTGATGCAGCGTGCACTGGGCCTCGGTGACACGACGGCGCCGGCCGACCGCGCATGAAGTCGAAGACGCTCGCCACCTGGATCGCGCTGATCGGCGGCAGCCTCGGGCTGCACCGCTTCTACCTGCACGGCTTTCGCGATGCCGTGGGCTGGCTGCATCCGCTGCCCGCGCTGCTGGGCTTCTACGGCGTCCAGCGGGTGCGCGAGTTCGGCCAGGACGATCAGCTCTCCTGGGCGCTCGTGCCCCTGCTCGGCGCTGCGGTGGCAGCCGGCATGCTGATGGCCATCATCTACGGGCTCACCAGCGACGAGAAGTGGGATGCGCGCTTCAACGGCGGCGAGCCCGCATCGCACAGCGGCTGGGGCGCCGTCATCGGCGTCATCTTCGCGCTGATGATCGGCGCCGGCGTGCTGATGGCCACCATCGCCTTCAGCGGCCAGCGCTTCTTCGAGTACCAGATCGAAGAAGCGCGCAAGATCAGCCGTTGATGGCGCCCTTGTTCACGGAAACAGCGCCAGGCTGACCCAATACGCGGCGGCCGCCACGATGGCGGACGCGGGGATGGTGAAGATCCAAGCCCACACGATGTTGCCGGCCACGCCCCAGCGCACCGCAGACGCGCGGCGCGCCGAGCCGACTCCGACGATCGCGCCGGTGATGGTGTGGGTCGTGGAGACCGGGATGCCGAGCCCGGTGGCGAGGAACAGCGTGATCGCGCCGCCCGTTTCGGCGCAGAAGCCGCCGACCGGCTTCAGCTTGGTGATCCTCTGGCCCATGGTCTTCACGATGCGCCAGCCGCCGAACATGGTGCCGAAGCCGATCGCCAGGTAGCAGGCCCAGATCACCCAGGCCGGCGGCAGCTTGTCGCTGGCGGCGGCGTAGCCCGTGGCGACCAGCAGCATCCAGATGATGCCGATGGTCTTCTGAGCGTCATTGCCGCCGTGGCCCAGGCTGTACAGCCCCGCCGACACCAGCTGCATTCGCCGGAACCAGTTGTCCACACGCAATGGCGACGCCCGCCTGAACAAGTGCGCCACGATCAGCATCAGCAGCGAGCCGAACAGGAAACCGAGCAGCGGGGAGAGAAAGATGAACGCCACCGTCTTGCCGACGCCGCCGAAGATCAGCGCGCCGGGGCCGGTCTTGGCGATCACCGCGCCGACGATGCCGCCGATCAGCGCATGCGACGAACTCGACGGGATGCCGTACCACCACGTCACCACGTTCCAGGTGATCGCCCCCACCAGCGCGCCGAACACGATGTGGTGGTCGACCACGCCCGGCTCGACGATGCCTTTTCCGACAGTGGCCGCGACCTTGAGCTGGAACACGCCGATCGCCACCACGTTGAAGAAGGCCGCGAAGACCACCGCCTGCTGCGGCTTGAGCACGCCGGTGGAGACGACGGTGGCGATCGAATTGGCAGCGTCGTGGAATCCGTTCATGAAGTCGAACAGGATCGCCAGCATCACCAGCAGCGCCACCACCCAGAACGCGGCCTGGACATTCGTCATCGCGGTTCGCCCCGGCGGCGCGTCAGGAGTTCTCGAGGACCACGCCCTCGATCAGGTTCGCCACGTCCTCGCAGCGGTCGGAAATCGACTCCAGCTGCTCGTAGATGGTCTTCAGCTTGATCAGCTCGCGCACGTCCATCTCTTCGCGAAACAGCTTGGACATCGCCGAGCGCATCACCCGGTCGGCATCCGACTCCAGCTTGTCGATCTCTTCGCAGGTCTTGATCGCGGCGTCGGCGGTCGCGTGGTCGCTCAGGCGCGGCAGCAGCGAAACCGCATGCTGCACGCGCTCGCAGCACTTCGCGCTCAAGTCGCCCAGGCGCAAGATGTCCTCGGTCATCGCACGAACGTCGTAGAGCGACATCGTTTCGGTGGCGTCCTGCAGCAAGTCGAGGATGTCGTCCATCGCGTTGATCAGGCTGTGGATCTGTTCGCGGTCGATCGGCGTGATGAATGTCTTGTGCAGCAGCCGATTCACTTCGGCCGTGATGCGGTCGGCTTGGCGTTCGGCGTTGCCCACTTCGTTGGCGTACCTCTCGCGCAGCGCCGCATCGCCGTAGTTCTCGATCAGCAGGATGAAAGCCCGAGCGCCCTGGACGATGAGATCGCCGTGCTGGTTGAACAGCTCGAAGAAATTGCCTTCACGCGGCAGCAGTTTGCCAAACAGCATGCTCAATCCTTGCTGGATCGCGGCGCACGCACCGCGTGCCGCGAAGTCATCGATGCGGGAAGCGCGCAGTGTAGTTCACGGGTCTGGCGGCTTCGTGCCCAGGCCGCCTGTCAGCCCCCGCGGAAGATGAAGTACACGGCGCCCACCAGGCACAGGCCGGCCCAGACGAAATCCGCCTTGAAGGGCTGCTGCATGAAGAGCATCGAGAACGGCACGAAGACCAGCAGCGTGATGACCTCCTGCATGATCTTCAGCTGCGCCAGCGACAGGCCGGCACCGTATCCGATGCGGTTGCCCGGCACCTGCAGCAGGTACTCGAACAGCGCGATGCCCCAACTCAGCAAGGCGGCGACGTACCAGGCCCGGTGATTCAGGTTCTTCAGGTGACCGTACCAGGCGAAGGTCATGAAGACGTTGGACGCGGCCAACAGCAGAACTGTCTGCGCGTAGGCGGGCAACCAGGTCATGGCGAGAGTCTCTCGATGGGTTGATCTGCGACGCCATCCAACAGCGCATCCACCCGGCCGAGGCCGGGGACGACCGCATCGGGCGCCACGTCGGACAGGGGCCGCAGTACGAAGGCGCGACGATGCAGCCGCGGATGCGGCACCGTCAGCTGCGGCGTGTCGATGCGCTCGTCGCCATACAGCAGCAGATCCAGGTCCAGCGTGCGCGGGGCGTTGCGGTACGGTCGCAGGCGGCCGAACGTGGCCTCGATGCGCTGCAGTTCGGCGAGCAGCGCCGGCGCGGACAGTTCGGTGTCGACGAGCGCCACGGCGTTGATGAAGTCGGGCCCGGTGGCATCGATCGGCGCGCTGCGGTACAGCGGCGAGAACCGCCGCAGCACCGTGCGCGGCAGTCGCGCCAGCTCGGCGCGCGCGGCGGCGAGCGTGGCCAGCGGGTCGCCGAGGTTGGCGCCGAGGCCGATGAATGCTGGTGAGCTGTCAATCAAACGCAGATCCGAGGTGGCTCAGCGCTCGAGCGCCGCATAGACGAGATTGCGGAACAGCGGCGCGGTTTCCTCACGCTGGCCCGGCGCCTGCAGCATCAGGATTGCGAGCAGCGACTCCTTCGGGTCGACGAAGAAGCTTGTGCCGGCAATGCCGCCCCATGAATACGTCCCCGGCGATCCCGGCATCGGCGCCTCGCCGGTCGAAAGGCGCACCGCAAACCCAAGCCCGAAGCCGTGCCCCGGCGCGAGCAGGTCGCCATCGACCGGAATGCGGCCGAGGTGATCGGCGGTCATGAACTCCACGGTCTTGTGGCCCAGCACGCGCACGCCGTCGAGGCTGCCACCATCAAGCAGCAGCTGCAGGAACCGCGCGTAGTCGGCAGCGGTCGACACCAGTCCGCCGCCGCCCGACTGCCGCGCCATCGGCTGCCGGATGTCCGACAGCTTTACCGCCGTGCCCGTGTCGGGGTCGTTCGCGCAGGGCTCGGCAATGCGATCGTGCTGCGGCGGCGGCACGTGGAAGCCGGTGTCGGCCATGCCCAGCGGAGCGAACAGCGTCTCCTGCAGATGATCTCCGAGCCGGCGCCCGCCGAGCACTTCGACCAGCCGGCCCAGCACGTCGGTGGACCGGCCGTAGTCCCACGCGCTGCCGGGCTGATGCATCAGCGGCAGCTGCGCGATCTGCCGCGAGGCTTCGGCGTTGTCGCGCTCCAGCGACCACACCCGGGCGGCGCTGTACAGCCGGCGCACCGCCGACGGCGCGAGGAATTCGTAGGTGATGCCCGAGGTGTGGCGCAGCAGGTCGTGCACCGTGATCGGCCGGTGCGGCGGCACCAGCTGCAATTCGCCGTCGCGCTCGACGCCCACCCGGACTTCGCCGAACTCGGGCAGGAACTTCGCCACCGGGTCGGACAGCAGCAGGCGGCCTTGTTCGACGAAGCGCATCGCGGCCACCGACACGATCGGCTTGGTCATCGAATAGATGCGGAAGATCGCATCCGCGCTCATCGGCACATCACGGGCCGGGTCGAGCCGCCCCAGCGCCTCGAAGAAGCCGAGTACGCCGCGGCGATGGATCAGCATCACCGCGCCCGGCAAGCGCCCGGCGGCGATGCGCTGCTCGAAGGCCGCACGCAAGCGGTCGAGCGCGGCCGGGTCGAGCCCGGCGGCGCGTGAGTCGACAGTGGACGGACTGACATCGCTCATGCGGGGACCTGTGCAGGCAAGGCGGTGCGGGGCAGCGCTGCGAGGCTGACGCGGCCGCCGACCCAGGCTCAGCTGTCTTGTGCGGGAACGACCGGCGCCGCCTGCGCGGCGCCCTCGTCGTCGCGTCGCTCGGCGCCCGCGGGCTTGCGACGGCGGCGGCGGCGCTTCTTCGCCGGGTCGGCCTGCTCCGGCGCGGCCGGTCCTTGACTGCCGCCACGCTTTGCGTGGCCTTCGCTGCGGGCGAGTTCCATCAATGCGATGCGCTCGTCTTCGTCGCCGAGCGAGAAGTCTTCCCACCACTCGCCGAGCGTCGCATCGATCTCGCCGGCATCGGCGCGCAGGCGCAGGAAGTCGAAGCCGGCACGAAAGCGCGGCTGCTCCACCAGCGTGAACGGCCCGCTGCCAACACGGCGCTCGAAGCGCGGCTGCATCATCCAGATCTCGCGCATGTCGGCGGCCAGCTTGCCACGGCCGGAGATGTCGCCGATGCGCGCATCGAACACCGCGTCGATCGCCTGCTGCAACGCCGGAAACGCCGGCTCGCCCTGCGCCTTGAGCCTGGTCCAGCGGTCCAGCACGTCGTGCCACAGCATGGAGGCGAGCATGAAGCTCGGCGCCACCGGCTTGTTCTCCGACACGCGCCGGTCAGTGTCGGCCAGCGCGAGCTGCACGAACTTCTCGCGTCCGTCGTGGCGGTGCGCTTCGTCGAGCACCACGTCGAGAATGGGGAACACGCCGCGGTGCAGGCCCTGCTTGCGAAGCTCCTCGAGGCTCGCGAGCGAGTGGCCGGTCTGCAGCAGCTTGATCATTTCGTCGAACATGCGCGACTGCGGCACGTTGTCGAGCAGCGCGGCCATGGCCTGGATCGGCGCGCGCGTCTTGGGCTCGATCTCGAACCCGAGCTTGGCGGCAAAACGCACGACCCGGATGATGCGCACCGGGTCTTCGCGGTAGCGCGTTTCGGGGTCGCCGATCATGCGCAGCAACTTCTTCTTCGCGTCCTTGATGCCGCCGTGGTAATCCACCACGATCTCGCGCCGCGGGTCGTAGTACATCGCGTTGACGGTGAAGTCGCGGCGAGCGGCGTCTTCGATCTGCGGACCCCAGACGTTGTCGCGCAGCACCCGGCCCTCGGTGTCGACCGCGTGGCTCTTGCCATGCAGGTCGGCCTTCGAGGTCTTCTCGTTGCCCATCACCTGATCGGCGGCGGTCGAATCCATCATCGCGCGGAAGGTCGACACCTCGATCACCTCGTGGTCGCGGCCGCGGCCGAAGACGACGTGCACGATGCGAAAGCGCCGGCCGATGATGAAGGCGCGGCGGAAGAGCGACTTGACCTCTTCGGGCGTGGCGTTGGTGGCGACGTCGAAATCCTTGGGGCGCAGGCCCAGCAGCAGGTCGCGGACCGCGCCGCCCACGATGTAGGCCTCGAAGCCGGCATCGGCGAGCGTTTGCACGACCTTCACCGCGCGCTCGTCGACGAGCGTCAGGTCGATGCCGTGTTCTTCCTTGGGCACTTCGACGCGCTTGCCCTTCGGGGTGCCCTTGGGGCCTTTGGCGGGCGTCTTGCCCATCAGCTTGTCGAAGAACTTCTTGATCATTTGAATAGGTTCAGGATGCGCCAGCCCCGTTCTCTGGCGATGGCGGCCAGCGGTGGCGACGGGTTCGTCGCCACCGGATGCGTGGCCCGCTCCAGCAGGGGCAGGTCGTTGACGGAGTCGCTGTAGACGCTGATGCGTTCGTAGTCGGCCCAGCCCGTGCCGCGCTCGCCCAGCCACTGCTCCACTCGCGTCACCTTGCCTTCCCGGTAGCTCGGCACGCCGGCAATGCGACCCGTGATGGTACCCCTCGGGTCGCGTTCGAGCCGAACGGCGATCAGGTCGGCGATGCCGAAGGCCTCGGCGATAGGCGCGGTGACGAACTCATTGGTGGCCGTCACCAGCGCCACCAGGTCGCCTTGCGCGAAGTGCTCGCGGACCAGTTGCACGGCTTCGGGACGCACCTGCGGCGCGATCACCTCGCGCATGAAACGCTGGTTCGCGGCGGCCGTCTCCTCGGCCGAACGAGCGCGCAGCGGCTCGGTGGCGAAGGCGATGTAGGCGTGCACGTCCAGCCGGCCGGCCTTGTACGACTCGAAGAACTCGTCGTTGCGGCGGCGAAACGCCGCCTCGTCGACCCAGCCCAGCTGGATCACGAACTCGCCCCAGGCATGGTCGGAATCGAGCGGGATCAGCGTGTCGTCGAGGTCGAACAGGCACAGGTTCATGACGACTGTGTCTCCGCCATCATCTGTTTCAGCAGAGGCACCGTGATCGCCCGTTTGTTGACGAGCGCGTACTGGTCGAGCCGATCCAGCAGCGCCATCAGGTGCTTCAAGTCGCGCTCGAAGCGGGTCAGCAGGTAGTCCATCACCTCGTCGGAAAGAAAGAGCCCGCGCCGGTCCGCCTCCCGGCGCAGTGCGGCGCGGGTCTCGGCTTCGGACAGCGGCTGGATCGCGAGCACGTGGCCCCAGCCGAGACGGGTGCGCAGGTCGTCGCGCAGCGGCAGGTCGACCGGTGGCAGGCGGCCGGCGGCGGCAATCGGGATGCCGCGAGAGGTCGCGTCGACGAACAGCGCGAAGGCCGACTGCTGCTGGTCGGCGTTGAACTGCTCGCAGTTGTCGAAGACGATGAGGGCGCGGCTCTCGTCGATGGGCCAGGGTGCCGCGTCGGCGGCGCCGAACCAGCCGACCTGGCCGCCCTGCTGCTGGACCCGCTGCGCCAGGGCCTGCAGCAAGTGGGTCTTGCCGCTGCCCGAGGGCCCCCACAGGTAGGCCGGCGCCGAGGCTGCATGGAGGCCGCGCAGGTGTTGCAGCGCCATCGTGTTCGAGCCCGGCACGAAGGTCTCGAAGCTCGGGGTGCTGTCGGGCGCCAGGGCGAGCGGAATCTGCTTCATCGGCTGCAACCCGCGCAGACGGGCAGCCCGGGCGCGGGCCGGCAGAACGAGCGACGTGGCGTGGAAGACAGGTTCATCGAGCGAGTCGTGTGCCCGCATTCAGCGGTGCCGGTATCCTTCGCGGCTTGTGCCCGCCGCGGTGGCGAAATTCTACGGGCTGGCCTCAATGAAGCCGCGGCCATCCTGCATCGCGCAGTTCGGTGATGCGCGCCGCCAGTGCCGCGTGGTCCTCGGCATCCGGCCGGTGTTCCAGGTAGTCGCTGATGTCCTCGACCGCCTGCGCGTACTGGCCCAGCTCGGCCAGCACCAGGCCGCGGTCACGCCGCTCCTCCCAGGCCTGCGGCAGCAGGATCACCAGGCGCCGCTGCACCGCCAGCTGGCGCGGCCAGTCCTCGGCGCTGCGGTGGATCTCCTTCAGGTTGCGCAGCATGCGCGCGAGCACATCGCGCGGCGGCGCCGCCTGCAGGAAGAGCCCGAGCGGCGCGTCGAAATCGCCCAGCAGCCCATGGCTGCGCTTGTACGGCGCGATCAGCTCGTCGAGTTCCTCGCGCGACAGCGAGTGTCCGGTGAAGGGGTCGATGACCACCTCGCCATGCTGCTTGCCGGTGTGCATGCGCAGCTTGATGAGGAAGTGGCCCGGGAACGACACCCCGCGCGCGGTCAGTCCGATCTGCGTGGCCAGCTCGATGTACAGCACGGCCAGCGTGATCGGGATGCCGCGCCGCGTGGCGAGCACCGTGTGCAGATAGCTGTTGCGCGGGTCGTAGTAGTCGTTGACGTTGCCGGCGAAGCCGAGCTCCTGGAAGAAGTAGCGGTTGAGCCAGCGCAGCCGCTGCACCGGCACCGCGTCGGCCGGGATGCGGCGCTTGAGCCTGTCGGCCATCGCATCGATCTCGGCCAGCACGGCCTGCGTGTCGAGAGCGGGGTAGTCGTCCTGGGCGATCGCCGCGGCCGCTTCGATCAGCGACAGGCTTGCATCGTCGGCCACCAGCGATGAGAAGTACTCGAGTGCGGTGGGCGCTTCGAACTGCAGCGGCTCGGACATGCGTTTCAGTTTAGCCGCGCCGCACGAACTCGCGCAGCTTCAGGCCTGACGCGAGCAGGGTGCCGAAGTAGAGCAGTGCGGCCGCCGACAGGCAGACGGCGACGAGCCCGGCACGTGTCCAGGGCCGATCGCGCATCCCCGTCCAGTCGATTGCCTGGCCGGCCCACCACAGCAGCGCGCCGAGCAGCGCCGTCGCAATCACCACCCGCAGCGCAAAGACCGTCCAGCCGGGCGAGGGGACGTAGCTGCCGCGGCGGCGCAGGCCGACGAACAGCCAGGCGGCATTGAGGGTGGCCCCGAGGCCGATCGACAGCGCGAGGCCGGCATGGCCGAGGCCATAGCGCTGGTGCAGGATGGGCACGATGGCGAGGTTCATCAGCTGCGTGAGGACCAGCACGACGATGGCGATGCGCACCGGGGTGCGGATGTCCTGGCGGGCGTAGAAGCCGGGCGCCAGGATCTTCACGGCGATCAGACCCATCAGCCCGACGCCGTAGCCCATCAGCGCGAATTTCGCCTTGTCGACGTCCAGCGGCGTCACTTCCCCGTAGTGGTACAGGACGGCGATCAGCGCATGCGGGAACAACAGCAGCGCGGCCGCGCAGGGCAAGGCCAGCAGCAGCACGAGGCGCAAGCCCCAGTCGAGCATCGCCGAATAGGCGGCGGCGTCGTTCTTGGCCTGCGCCGCGGTCAGCTGCGGCAGCAGCACCACGCCCAGCGCCACGCCGAGCAGCGCGGTCGGGAATTCCATCAGCCGGTCGGCCCACGTGTACCAGGTGACCGAGCCCACACCGAGGTGGGTGGCGATCTGGGTGTTGATGATCATCGACAGCTGGGCCACCGACACGCCGAGCAAAGCGGGAAGCATCAGGCGCAGGATCCGGCCGACTCCGGGGTGATTCCACGCGGCGCGGATCGCGCGGGGCCCGAGCCGCAACCGCGGCAGGCAACCGATGGCGAGCAGCGCCGGCACCTGCACGCCGAGCTGCAGCGCTCCGCCGACCATCACCCCGACGGCCAACGCGTAGGCGGGCGTGATGCCCCAGGCCTCGAACTGCGGCACCAGCAGCCAGGCGGCGAGGATGACGCAGAGGTTCAGCAGCACGGGTGTGGCCGCCGGCACGGCGAAGTGGCGCCAGGTGTTGAGGATGCCGGCCGACAACGCCACCAGCGACATGAACGCGATGTACGGGAACATGATGCGTGTCATGCCCACCGCGCCGTCGAACTCGGCCAGCCCCGCGGCCATCAGGTAGACGATGACCGGCGCGCCGACGACGCCGATGGCGCTGGTGACGAGCAGCGCCCAGAACAGCGTGGTGGCCACCGCATCGATCAGCAGACAGGTCGCATCGTCGCCTTCGCGCGCCCGCGTGTCCGCGAGAATGGGCACGAAGGCCTGCGAGAAGGCCCCTTCGGCGAACAGCCGGCGCAGCAGGTTCGGAATGCGGAACGCCACCTGATAGGCGTCGGCCCAGGCGCTCGCGCCGAAGGCGGCCGCCACCAGCGTCTCGCGCACCAGCCCGGTGATGCGCGAGACGAGTGTCAGCAAGGAAACGGTGGAGGCGGTCCGAAGCAGGTTCATCGTTCTTCGGGCGGCCCCGAGCAGGCTGTGGCTGGACTGGAAAGCCGCCGATTATAGAAAGTACCCACTAACGTCTTGTCGGGCGGTTTGCCGGGCTGCACGCCCCACTGCTATACTCGCGGTCTTTGCCTCATCCCAGTCCCCCTGGATTAGCAGCTCCAACATGGCCACCTCCACCAAAGCCAAGAAGAAGACAGTCCGCATCGCGTCGGGCCGCAAGCGTGTGCGTCAAGACGTGAAACTGAACGCCGCCAACACGGCGCTGCGTTCGAAGTTCCGCACCGTCGTCAAGAACGTTCAGAAGGCCGTTGTCGCCGGCGACAAGGCCAAAGCCACCGAGCTGTTCCAGTCCGCCCAGAAAGTCATCGACTCCGTGGCCGACAAGGGCATCTTCCACAAGAACAAGGCCGCTCGCCACAAGAGCCGCCTGGCCGCCAAGGTCAAGGCGCTCGCCGCCTCCGCCTAAGCGCAAACATCCAGGGGACGAAAAGGGCTCGCAGTGCGAGCCCTTTTTCATGGGCTCGGCCCGTCAGCGTTTCGGCGGCTCCTCGGGCAGCAGGCAGGCGTCGCTGTGCTGCAGCCTGTTGTCGCGCGCGAACCCCATCACGAAGTCCCAGGCCATCGGCTCCACATCGCGCAGCTTCTCGCTCACGATCACGCACTTGACGCCGTTGACCACGCGCGGCACGCAATACGGCGAGTAGCCGATGAAGGCGTGGATGCCGCTGCGCACGCCCTCCGGGCGAAAACACGACATCGCGCCGCACAGCCGCTCCGCCCAGTCGCTCGGCCTGAAGGTCTTGCCCTCGACGGTGATGCCCTGGATGAAGACTTGGCGCGGTGTGGGATCGGTCATGCGATGCAGGCGGGAAGAACAGGCCGACAGCGCGGCCCAGGCCGGGTGCTCGGTCCACAGTGGCACTCGCGCGGCAGGCGGTATTGTGCCGTGCTTGTGCTGCGCCGCAGCACGATGAAGAGACCGGTCGATGGCGCCCATCCCACCGACATCGGCATCTCGGGGCCGACCCTTAGAATCATTCGCTCCGGCACGGGGCGAAATCATCGCTTTGCGTGCTTACGGTCCCCTGTCAAAGCCGACAGCCTTCTGTCCAACGCGGAGCCCGCATCGATGAACGCCCCCGAGAAAGTGCCTGCCACGTCCGAAAGCCATGTGATGAAGACCTACGGCCGCCTGCCGATGGCCTTGTCGCACGGCCGAGGCTGCTGGCTGTGGGACACCGAGGGCAAGAAGTACCTCGACGGCCTGGCGGGCATCGCCGTCAACACGCTGGGCCATGCGCACCCGAAGCTGGTGCCCGCGCTGCAGGACCAGATCGGCAAGCTGATCCACACCTCCAACTACTACGCCGCGCCGCTGCAGGAGCGCCTTGCCGCCAAGCTGTGCGAGATCTCCGGCCTGGCCAACGTCTTCTTCTGCAATTCGGGCCTCGAGGCCAATGAAGGCGCGCTGAAGATCGCGCGCAAGTTCGGCCACGACAAGGGCATCGCGCGCCCCGAGATCGTGGTCTACGAGAAGGCCTTCCATGGCCGCTCGATCGCCACGCTGTCGGCCACCGGCAACCCCAAAGTGCAGGCCGGGTTCGAGCCGCTGGTCGAAGGGTTCGTGCGGGTGCCGCTCAACGACGCGGCGGCGATCGAGCACATCGCGGCGACCAATCCGAACGTCGTCGCCGTGTTCCTCGAAGTCATCCAGGGCGAAGGCGGCATCAACCCGGCCAGCATCGACTACCTGAAGGCCGTTCGCCGCATCTGCGACGAGCGCGGCTGGCTCCTGATGCTCGACGAGGTGCAATGCGGCATCGGGCGCACCGGCAAGTGGTTCGCCCACCAGTGGGCCGGCATCCAGCCCGACGTGATGCCGCTGGCCAAGGGCCTCGGCTCGGGCGTGCCCGTCGGCGCCATCGTCTGCGGTC
>CAJPFZ010000589.1 GCA_905339355.1 Burkholderiaceae bacterium | reverse complement strand
CGTTCGAAGCTGCGATTGACGAGTTCGTAGCGGCCGCTGTCCAGTTCGGTCAGCGTGACCAGCTCCGGGCTGGTGTCGATCAGGTGCGCGAGCAGCGACTGCGATCGGCGCATCGCGGCTTCCGCGGTGACCCGTGCCGTGATGTCGAAGTACAGCGACAGCGACGCCGGGCGTTCATCAGTCTCGATGCGCGCGGCCGTTGCCTGCACCACCAGGTGCTCGCCCTTGCGCGAGACGAGGCGGAACACGTCCAGCGGCAAGCCCTGGCCGGGCGGCAGCTTCTCGAGCGCCTCGATGCGAAGACGCACCCGGCGCAGCGAGTCTTCATCGACGTAGACCTCGCGCAGGTCGAATCCGATCATCTCGTCGATGTGGTCGAAGCCGAACAGCCGCACGGCCGCGTCGTTGGCATCGAACACGATGCCGTTGCGATGCAGCAGCAGCGGCGACGGCGAGCGCTGGAACAGCTGCCGGTAGCGCGTTTCGCTGGCCGCGGTGGCACGCTGTGCCCGCACTTCCTCGGTGACGTCGCGGCCCACGCCCCAGTAGCCGCAGAACAGCCCGTCGTCCGAGAATCTCGGCTCACCGCTGATGCTCAGCAGATGTTCGTGGCCACGCGCATCGGTGAGGCGCAGGCGCCGCGCGAACGGCCGATGGGCTTCGAGGTCGGCGCGGTGGGCCGCGGCCGCCGCCGCATCCATGCCGCCGCGTTCGCCGAGGTCCCAGGGGCGCTTGCCCAGCGGCTGCACGGCCTCGACCACTTCGCGCACCTTCGGCTGGGCCGACACCTGCGTGAAGCGGAACTGGCCGTCCTGCTCCCAATACCAGTCGACGGCGATGGCAAGCAGCTTGCGAAAGCGCTGCTCGCGGTCGTAGGCCGCGAGCAGGTAATGCTGGAGCACACGCGACAGCAGCGTCCCGCCCGCCACGCCGCTGGCGATGATCAGCGCCTGATACAGCATCGCGGTCACGAGCGGCGTGCCGCCCGCCGGCGCGAGCGTCCATCCGCCAAGCTCGGCCACGCCGAGCAGCAGCACCTCGAGCATGCAGATCGTGGCCAGCGACGCGCCCCAGCGCAGCGAGGTCACGCCGCCGACCATGCACACCACGAGACCGAAGAATCCGAGCGTCGGACTGCGCAGCCCGTCGCGGAATGCGAAGGCGGCCGCGCCCACCAGCAGCACGGCGCCAACCCCGGCGACGAACAGCGCCAGGTCCATGCGCTCGCGCGATCGGCGGCTGGCGTTGAATGCCCATGCCGCGCCGAGCGCGTAGGCACACAGCCCGACCACCAGCGCGATGCGCCACGACGTGGGTAGCCGATGCGGCAGCAAGGTGATGATCAGCACGCTCGCCACCGCCACGACGATAGCGGTGCCGAAGTAATAGCGCCCGATCAGCCTGACCACCGAACTGGGCAGTTCGGTGGCGGCGTGTGTCGTGCCGTTGCGCACCACATGCGGGTCGTCTCGGGGCATCGTGGCCTGTCCGTGGGGGCTGCCTGGGATGCCCCTGGTGTGGCGATACTACGTCTGGCGGCACGCTGCACGTGCTCGGGGAAAGCCGCAGGACGCCACACCGCAAGGGGCCGCGCGTGCGAGCGTCGCGCAAATGTCGAGCAAACCCCGCCTTCAGCGGGCCCGGTTCAGTTCATCGCGCGTGGTGAGCGCTGCCTGACGTGCCGCGCCTGCAAAATCGTCGCCTGCGCTCGCGTACAGGATGGCACGCGAAGAGTTGACGATGATCGGCGCGACGGTGCGCCCTTGTTCGCCGCGCCAGCCGGCGCGCACTGTCGCTGCCGCGTCGCCCCCTTGGGCGCCGACGCCTGGGATCAGCAGCGGCAGCGTCGGCGCAAGCGCCCTCACGCGCGCGATCTCGGCCGGGTAGGTGGCGCCGACCACGAGGCCCAGCTGGCCGCTGCGGTTCCATGGCCCCTGCGCGAGGCGCGCGATGTGTTCGTAGACGAATTCGCCGGAGGCCAGTGTTTGCGCCTGCAGGTCCGAGCCGCCGGGGTTGGAGGTGCGGCACAGCAGGATCAGGCCCTTGTCGGCATGGCGCAGGTAGGGCTCGAGCGAATCGAAACCCATGAAGGGCGACAGCGTGACCGCGTCGGCGCGGTAGCGTTCGAAAGCCTCGCGGGCGTACTGCTCCGCGGTGCTGCCGATGTCGCCGCGCTTGGCGTCGAGGATCACCGGCACCTCGGGCGCCACGCGGTGCATGTGCTCGATCAGCCGTTCGAGCGCGTCTTCGCCGCGGTGCGCGGCGAAGTAGGCGATCTGCGGCTTGAACGCGATCACGAGGTCTTTGGTCGCGTCGACGATCGCAGCGCAGAAGTCGAACAGCTTCGAGGCGTCGTTCTTCCACTCGCCGGGAAACTTCGCCGGCTCGGGGTCGAGCCCGACACACAACATCGAATCGTTCACGCGCTCGGCGCGGCGCAGCTGGTCGACGAAGCTCAGGCGTGCCATCTCAACCGCCGATGCGACTGGCCAGGTCGCCTGCGCGGCCGGTGTACGTGGCCGGCGTCATCGCGAGCAGCCGCTGCTTGTCGGGCTCGGGGATCTCGAGCGTTGCGATGAACTGCTGGATCGCCTCGCGCGTGATGCCCTTGCCGCGTGTCAGCTCCTTCAGGCGCTCATAGGGGTTGGGCAGGCCGTAGCGGCGCATGACGGTCTGGATCGGCTCGGCGAGCACCTCCCAGGCGCCGGCCAGATCCTCGGCCAGCGCCGCCTGGTTCACTTCGAGCTTCGACAGGCCGCGCAGCAGGCTGTCGTAGCCGAGCATCGTGTAGCCGAGCGCGACGCCGACGTTGCGCAGCACCGTGCTGTCGGTCAGGTCGCGCTGCCAGCGGCTGATCGGCAGCTTCTGGCTCAGGTGCGTGAGCAGCGCGTTGGCGAGGCCGAAGTTGCCCTCGGCGTTTTCGAAGTCGATCGGGTTGACCTTGTGCGGCATCGTCGACGAGCCGATTTCGCCCTCGACGGTGCGCTGCTTGAAGTAGCCGAGGCTGATGTAGCCCCAGACGTCGCGCGACCAGTCGATGAGGATGGTGTTGGCGCGGTTGAACGCGTCGAACAGCTCGGCCATGTAGTCGTGCGGCTCGATCTGGATCGTGTAGGCGTTGAACGAGAGGCCCAGCTGCTGCTCGACCACGCGCCGGCTGAACGCCTCCCAGTCGAACGCCGGGTAGGCGGCGAGGTGGGCGTTGTAGTTGCCCACCGCGCCGTTCATTTTGGCGAGCAGCTTGACGTCGGCGATGCGCGTTCGCGCCGTGGCCAGGCGCGCGACCACGTTGGCGATCTCCTTGCCGACGGTGGTCGGGCTCGCGGTCTGCCCGTGGGTGCGGCTCAGCATCGGCACATGGGCGAGTCGCTTGGCCATCGCCGCGAGCGTGGCGATGATCTTGTCGAGCGACGGCAGCAGGACCTCGTCGCGCGCCGCCTTCAGCATCAGGCCGTGGCTGGTGTTGTTGATGTCCTCGCTGGTGCAGGCGAAGTGCACGAACTCGCCGGCGGCCTTCAGCTCGTTGTTGCCGCCGAAGCGTCCCTTGAGCCAGTACTCGACCGCCTTCACGTCGTGGTTGGTGGTGCGCTCGATGTCCTTGATCGCCTGTGCGTCGGCTTCGCCGAAGCGCGTCACCAGCCCGCGCAGCATGCCGCGGGCGGCTTCGGTGAGCGGCTTCAGCTCGGCGAACCCGGCGTCCGAGAGCGCGATGAACCACTCGACCTCGACCTGCACGCGGCGGTGCATCAGGCCGAACTCGCTGAGCAGCGGTCGCAGCGGCGCGAGCTTGGTGGCGTAGCGGCCGTCCAGCGGCGACAAGGCGGTGAGGGCGGAAAGGTTCATGGGTGAGCCGGCTTCTGGCTGGCCGTTGCGTTGGCAGGGATGCGGCGATTTTAGGTTCTCGGGCCCGCGCCACGCTGCGCCACGCACGCCGGCGTTCGCCGGGGCGCCGACGTGGGTAAGGCGCGAGGCTTGGGGCACGCGATGCCCAGCCGCGAGAATGGCGCATGGCAGCCCCATCCAACGCACGCTCCACGCCGCACGCTCATGACCTGACGCCGTGGCAGCACGATCACCAGTTCGACACCGGCAACCGCCGCGGCGAGTCGCGCACGCGCTGGGTGCTGGCGATCACGCTGATCACGATGGCGGCCGAGATCGGCGCCGGCTGGTGGACCGGCTCGATGGCCTTGCTGGCCGACGGCTGGCACATGGGCACGCACGCGCTCGCGCTCGGTGTCGCCGCGGCGGCCTACGCGCTGGCGCGCCGGCATGCCGGCGACAGCCGCTTCAGCTTCGGCACCTGGAAGATGGAAGTGCTGGGCAGCTTCGCGAGCGCGCTGGCGCTCGGCATGGTGTCGATCGGCATCGTCGTCGAGTCGGCGCTGCGGCTGTGGCGCGCCGAGCCGATCGCCATCCACACGGCGTTGATGGTGGCGCTGATCGGCCTCGTGGTGAATCTGCTGTCGGCGTGGCTGCTGCACGGCGCCGGCGAGGGGCATTCACACGATCACGGTCACGCGCACGAGCCGCACGATCACGCAGAAGGGCATGGCGAGCACGAGCACGACGGCCATCGCCACGGCGAGCGCGGCCACGACCTGAACCTGCGCGCCGCCTATGTGCACGTGCTGGCCGATGCGCTGACCTCGGTCCTCGCGATCGGCGCGCTGGCCGGCGCGCTGTGGCTCGGCTGGTCGTGGCTCGACCCGCTGGTGGGCGTGCTGGGTGCGGTGGTCATCGCCGTCTGGGCCATCGGGCTGCTGCGCGAGTCGTCTGCCATCCTGCTCGACCGCGAAATGGACCACCCGCTCGCGCACCGCATTCGCGAAGACATCGAGTCCGACGGCGACGCCAAGGTGGCCGACCTGCACGTCTGGCGTGTCGGGCGCGACCAGTTCGCGGCGATCGCCTGCGTCGTGGCCGACCTGCCGCAGGCTCCGTCGGTCTACCGCGAGCGGCTGGCGCGGCATCGCCAGCTGGTGCATCTGTCGCTGGAAGTCAACCGCTGCCCGAGCGTGAAGGCACACTGAAGGCGGCTGGAACGCGCTTTGCGTGCGGGGGCAGCAGTTCCGCTGGATGCCGCCGCCATGACCGATTTCTTGCCGCCTCGCCGCAGTTTGCTTGCAGGGTTGACCATTTCGGTCGGCCACACGAGCGCATTCGCGCTGGCATCCGCCCTGGTGCTGACGGCCTGCGGCGGCGGCAGTGGCGACACGACCCCGGCGCCTGCGCCGACCGCACCGGCGCCACCGGCACCAGCGCCCACGCCGCCGGCACCTGCACCGATGCCGCCCTCACCGGCGCCTGCACCCGCCGGAGCCGCCCTGCTGGGCAGCTGCCCCGCCTTCCCCGCGACGGCGATCTTCAACACCCGCATCGACGACAGCATGCGCTTCCCGGCGCATGCGCAAAGCGCGGCCTGGATCGCCAGCATCGGCGGCACGCGCGCCCTGCATGCGGACTGGGGACGCACGGAGAACCAGGCGGCGGCCGACTACTACGGCATCCCGCTCAACCTGCTGAGCGACAGCAGCCCCGAGACCGACTGGCCCGGTCTCGCCTTCACCGGCGACGGCGCGCCCGACGAGAGCGATTGCGCCCTGCCCGACGGCAGCGGCGGCCACACGCTGGCGCGCAACTGCCTGGCGGTGCCGGCGGCTTCGCGCCGCTTCCCGTTCCCGCGCGACGCGGTTCTGAAGGCCGAAGGCGGCAGCTGCAACAACCCGGCGAGCTGCGGTGACCGCCACGTGCTCATCGTCGAACAAGGCGCCTGCCGGTTGTGGGAGAGCTACTTCAGCTACCAGCTGTCGGGCCAGTGGACGGCGTACTCGACCGCGGCCTGGGACCTGCGCTCGAACGCGATGCGCCCGGACAGCTGGACGTCGGGCGACGCGGCCGGCCTGCCGATCGCGCCGCTGCTGGTGCGTGCAGGAGAGGCCTCGGCCGGCGAGATCGCGCACGCGATGCGGGTCACCTTCCGCGACAGCGTGCTCGCAAGCGCCCACGTCTGGCCGGCGCGCCACCGCGCAGGGGGCGACACGCTTGGCGGCATCCCGTTCGGTGCGCTGTTGCGTCTGCGCGCCGATGCGGCCATCCCGGCAAACTGGACGACGCAGGCGAGGGCCATTGCGCTCGCGATGCAGCGCTACGGGCTCTACGTCTCCGACATCGGCAGCGACCTCTACGTGCAGGGCGAGCCGAGCGTGCAATGGGATAGCGCCACGATCTCGCAGATCCAGACGCTGCGCATGGAGCAGTTCGAGTTCGTCGATCTCGGCAGCGTGACGGGCGATGCGCGTTTCAGCGTCGATTCGTTTGCGGCGGGCTGGTAGGGCAGCCGCGCGGCGCCAGGCTATCCGCCCGCGTTCAACGCCGCCAGTTGCGCCGGCGTGCCGACGTTTTCCCACTCGCCCAGATACACCTCGGCGCTGATGCGCCGGTGGCGCATCTGCTGAAACAGCAGCGGTCCCAGCGCCGCCTTGCTGCCCGGCACGACGCCGGCTACCAGGCCCGTTCGGCACAAGGCGATGTTGGCGTAGGTCCACCGGCGTCCGTCCGGGCCGGGCGAGTCGGCCAGGCCGAAGCCTTGTGCATCGAGGCCGAAGTCGCCTCGTTGATGGAAGGGCGGGTTCGGAACCAGCCACAGGTGCGCCAGCAGGTCGCTCTGCACGAAGCGCTGCACGGCCTCGCTGTCGAAATCAAAGCCGGGCATGAAGATGTCGCCGGAGACGACCCAGAACGCGTCTTGATCGGCGTCGGCGAGCCACGGCAACGCCTTGGCGATGCCACCGGCCGTTTCGAGCGCGCCGCCGTGGTCGCGGCCTTCCATCGAGTAGTGGATCGTGACGCCGAAACGCGAACCATCGCCGAGCGCATCGACCAGCTGTTGTTCGAGCCAGGCCGTGTTGACGACGATCTCGCACACGCCCGCCCGCGCCAGCGCCTCCAGATGCCATTCGATCAGCGGCTTGCCGCGCACCTCCAGCAGCGGCTTGGGGCAATGGTCGGTCAGCGGCCGCATGCGCTCGCCGCGGCCGGCCGCGAGGATGATGGCCTTCATGCCGCCACCTCGCCGAGCGTGCCGCGCCGCAGCGCCTGCCGCTGCACGCTCGCCGGCGCGAAGGCCGAGGTGAGCGCGGCAAACAGGCTTTCCGCGCGTGCCGTGTTGTCGCCGCCGAAGTTGCACACGTAGACGTCCAGCGTGACGGCGCACAGTTCGGGCCAGGTGTGCACCGCCAGATGCGACTCGGCCAGCAACACCACGCCCGTCACGCCGCCGGCGTCGGGGAAGCGGTGGAACAGCTCGCCCACGGGCTGCAGGCCGGCCAGCTCGACCGCGTGCACGCACAGCGCGCGCAGAGCGGCCGGTTCGTGCATCACCGCCAGCGTGGTATCGCAGCCGCGCAGGTCGGCGGTGAGGTGCAGTCCGTCCATAGGGCCGCGATTATCGGGCCGCGCCGGACCCGTAAAATGCGCGGTTTTCCCTCCACCCGCCCCGGGACCCCGCATGGCCGCCGCACTCGCCTCCACGGCAACCCCGCTCAACACCTCCTTGATGGCCAATGCCATCCGCGCGCTGGCCATGGACGCCGTGCAGCAGGCCAATTCCGGCCACCCCGGCGCCCCGATGGGCATGGCCGACATGGCCGTCGCCCTGTGGGGCCGTCATTTGCGCCACAACCCGGGCAATCCGCAGTGGCCCGACCGCGACCGCTTCGTGCTGTCCAACGGCCATGGCTCGATGCTGATCTACGCGCTGCTTCACCTCACCGGCTACGACTTGCCGATGAGCGAGCTGCGCAACTTCCGCCAGCTGCACAGCAAGACGCCCGGCCATCCGGAAGTGGGCATCACGCCGGGCGTTGAAACCACCACCGGCCCGCTCGGCCAGGGCCTGAGCAACGCGGTCGGCCTGGCGCTGGCCGAGAAGCTGCTCGCGGCCGAGTTCAACCAGCCCGGCCACACGATCGTCGATCACCACACCTACGTGTTCTTCGGCGACGGCTGCCTGATGGAGGGCATCAGCCACGAGGCGTGCGCGCTCGCCGGCGCCTGGAAGCTCGACAAGCTGATCGCGCTGTACGACGACAACGGCATCTCCATCGACGGCGATGTCGCGCCCTGGTTCATCGACGACACGCCCAAGCGCTTCGAGGCCTACGGCTGGCGGGTGATCGCCGATGTCGACGGCCATGACGTCGAGGCGATCGATGCGGCGATCCGCGAGGCCCGGCAGCCCCATGGCCGCCCGACACTCATCTGCTGCAAGACCAACATCGGCCACGGTTCGCCCAACCGCGCGGGCACGGCCAAGGCGCACGGCGAGGCCCTCGGCCACGACGAGATCAAGCTCACCCGCGGCGCGCTCGGCTGGATGCACGAGCCTTTCGTGATCCCCGAAGAGGCCTACTCGCAGTGGGACGCCAAGGCCCAGGGCCGCGCGAACGAGGAAGCCTGGAACCAGTCGTTTGCCGCCTACCAGGCGGCCCACCCCGAGCTGGCCGCGGAGTTCATGCGCCGCATGCGCGGCGAGCTGCCGAAGAACTGGTCGCAGATCGCCGTCGATGCGGCAGTGGCCGCCCACGGCAAGGCCGA
>CAJPFZ010000588.1 GCA_905339355.1 Burkholderiaceae bacterium | reverse complement strand
GTCAGCGGCGTCGAGAGAAAGGGCAGGGCGTCGAACCATTCGGCGGTGGCGGTGGCCGAGTACTGGCCGAGCTGGTCCCAGTGCAGCCAGAAGCCGCCGATCGCGCAGATGAAGGCCAGCGGCAGCAGCGGCACGCCGGTGAGCCACGAGAAGCGCCGGAATCCGCTCGTGCGCCCGAGCATCCATTCGCGCGCGAGGTGCAGCACCAGCAGCAGCACGAAGCCGTCGGCGGCATAGCGGTGCAGCCCGCGCAACGCACTGCCGGCGCTGCCGGCCTCGGCCGACAGCGTGGCGATCGACTGGTAGGCCGTCTGCGCCGAGGTGTCGAGCAGCATGTACAGCACGATGCCGCTCGCGGCCAGCAGCCACAGCATCAGGAAGCCGAGCGAACCGAGGTGCCGCAGCGGGTTGAGCGCGGAGCCGAACGGCGCGTCGGCGGCGTGTTCGACCCAGCGGTAAGCCGCCGCCACGCTCATTGCGCTCGCCTCAGCCGTCGCCGCACACGCCACTCGTTGAGCATGTAGAAGAACACCGCGAGCACGAACATCAGGCCGCCGACCGCCTCCCAGATGATGCGGTAATCGACGCGGTAGGCGCCGGTCTCGGGGTCGTAGACGGTGCACAGGATGCGGATGCGGTCGATCAGGTCGTCGAGCTGCATGCGTGGCGGCAGTGGCGCGCCGGCGAGCAGCTGCTTCATCGGCTCGCCGAGCAGGTCTACGGCGACGCGGTCGCCGTAGACCTGCTTGACGATGCGGCCCTCGGCGTCGAGCAGAGACACCTGCAGCACGTGGTCGAAGCCGCTTGGCGTGGCCTCATAGCGAAAGCCGAATTCCTCGGTCAGCCGGTCGACGATCTGGATGGACGGGCTCAGAAACTCCCAGTTCGGCCGGCCGATGCGGTGCTGTGCGGCGAAGGCGCGCATCGCCTGCGGCGAGTCCATCGGCTGGTTGAATCCGATGCTGACCACGTTGAAGGTCTTGTCGCCGAAGCGGCCCTCGAGCGCCTTCACCGTCTCGTGCAGCGAGCGCGTGGTGGTCGGGCAGACCTCGAAGCAGCCGGTGTAGATGAAGCTCACCAGCAGCGGCTTGCCGCGGAAGCCCGCGAGCCGCACCGGCCGCTCCTCGCGATCGAGCAGCGTGTAGTCGCCGATCTGCCGGCCGATGGCGGCCTGGCTGGCGCGCAGCGCCTCGGCCTGGTCGAGCCCCACGGGCCGCGGCGCGTCCTCGCCCCGCACCGGCGCCACGAACATGCACAGTGCTGCGATACAGCCGAGCAGCCTGAGGGTCGTGGCGGGGTTCATTTCATCGCACGAGGCCGTCGATGCTGGCGGCGGCGAGCAGCACGCTCAGTTGAACCAGCGAGGAGAAGAAGCACGCCATCGCCGTTTGACGCGTCGTGTGGCGCGCCAGCAGCCGCGCCTTGTGGATGAACCAGCCGCCGCCGGCTGCGGCGCCGAGGCCGTAGACGAGGCCGGCGCCGAAGAACAGCGGCAGCAGCGAGGTGGCGACCAGCGCGACGGTGCTCCACAACACGACCTGCGCGGCGCGCTCGGCACCGACGACCACCGGCAGCATCGGCACGCCGGCGGCCGCGTAATCGGCGCGGTTGGCGATCGCGAGGCTCCAGAAGTGAGGCGGGGTCCACAGGAACAACACCGTCGCGAGCAGCAGCGGCAGCGGTCCCGGCGTCGGGTCGATGGCCGCGGCGCCGGCGAGCACCGCGAAGCTGCCGGCCATGCCGCCGACGACGATGTTGGCCCAGCTGCGGCGCTTGAGCCACACGGTGTAGACGACCGCATAGAAGAAGGCGCCGAGGAAGACGAACGTGGCGGCCGCCGCGTTGATCACCCACCAGGCCGAGCCCACCGCCAGCACCAGCATGGCGCCGATCAGCAGCAGCCAGGCCGGGTGGTGGGTCAGCGCGCCGGTGACGAAGGCGCGCCCGCGGGTGCGCGCCATCAGCCGGTCGCTGTCGTGTTCGACGTACTGGTTGAAGGCGCCGGCGCTGGCCGACGCGACGAGCACCGACAGTGCCAGCACCACGACCTGCAGCAGGCCCGGCGATGCACCGGGGGTGACCGCCAGCCCGACCAGCGCCGTGACCATGATCAGCATGCCGATGCGCAGCTTGAACAGCGACAGCACGTCGCGTGCGAGTTGCCCTTTGCGGCTGCCGGTGCGCACGAGTGTCGTGGTGTTCATCGCGGTCGTCCTTTCATCGTTGCGCCGTTCGAGCGGGGCACGGCGGTGTGCCGCCGCGCCCGCCACCGATCAGCTCAGACCCCAGAGCTGGCCGAGGTACTTCCAGTTGATGAAGTAGTACAGGACGAATGCGAGCAGGAAGAACATCGCCAGCACGAAGGTGCCCGGTGCCGCGAAGCCCGCCGAGCCGTAGCTCTGCGCGGCCACCGTCGGCGCCGTCGGCGGGATCGGCGTGAACTTCGAGCTGACGTTGCCGCTGTCGAGCTTCTTGCCCCACAGCAGCGAGCCCACCGTGATGTAGATGTAGACGCCGCCGCCGATGATGGCCGCCACGCCGGCGATGCCGACCAGCGCCATCATCAAGTAGGCCGCGCCCGGCCACTCGTAGCCGAGTGCCGCGCCGCTGAAGGCCATGTCCCAGTGCCGGCGCGAGACGCCCAGCGTGCCGGCGCCCATCATCACCAGGCAGAAGAAGTACATCGACAGGCCGAACAGGTACGGCTGCAGCTTGGCCAGGCCGGGGTTGATCATCTCGCGGCGGAACAGCACCGGGATCAGGAAGTAGGTCAGCGCCATGAACGACAGCGTGGTGCCCACGACGACCGTGGCATGGAAGTGGCCCGGCACGTAGATGGTGTTGTGGATCAGCATGTTCAGCTGCTCCGTGCCCATCATCACGCCCGAGATGCCGCCCAGGAAGCCGAAGCCGATGATCGAGATGAACACGCCGGAGAACACCGGGTTGCCCCAGGGCGCCTTGCGCAGCCACTCGAACAGCCCGCGGGTGTAGCCCTTCTGGCGCTGCGCGACTTCGATCGCACCCGGAATCGTCAGGCCGTGGATCATCGAGGCCAGCACCGCGAAGTACATGAAGTAGCTGGTGTTGACGATCTTCCAGCTGGTCGACATGCCAGGGTCGGCGAGCAGGTGGTGGGCGCTCGCGAGCTGCAGGAACAGGATGTACAGCAGGAAGGCCCCGCGGCTCACCCGCTCGCTCATCGGCTTGGCGCCGAAGGCGATCGCCGCGACCGCGTACCAGATCGAGATGTGCGCCGCGACGTTGATCTGCTGCGACGAGTGGCCGAAGGCCCACCAGATCGTGCGGTAGACCAGCGGGTCGACGTGGTCGATGACGCCCACCGACATCAGGAAGGTGGGGATCAGGATGATCGCGCCCGAGGTGATCGTGAACACCGCGATGATCGCCGCGGTGATCGCGCCGAAGGTCACCAGCGGCACCGAGCCTTCATAGGTCTTGTCGCGCTTGGCGATGACGAGCGTGCCGAAGAAGACGAAGCACGCGATCAATGCGCCCACGGCGAACAGGATCAGCCCGAGGTAGAACGAGGGCGCGGCCATCATCGGCACGTAGCTCGTCATCATCACGCTCGAGCCGCCCTGGAACACCGCGACGTTGTTGGTCACGGCGCCGATCACCATCAGTGCGAAGGCGAGCCAGGCGAGGTTGGGCGTGGCGATGCGGCATCGCAGCAGCGTCGACGAGCAGAAGTAGAGGACGGCGACCTCGAAGAAGATGATCCAGAAGATCAGCATGTCGATGCCGTGCGCGGTGAGCACCATGTAGAAGGTGTCGGCCGCGAGCCAGTGAACGGCCGGCCACCGCGTGAGCACCACGCCGATGGCGAGGATGCCGCCCACCAGCAGCGCGATCACCGCCACGACGGCGTTGGCGATCATCAGCTTTTCGGCACGTGCCTCGAACTGCAGGCCCGAGCGCGGGCAGGTGCGGTACGAGGCGGCGGGTCCTTTGGTCAATGGAGACGGTAGGGTTGCGGTCATCTGCGCCTCCTGTTATTTGACGTACAGGCGGCCGACCATCGAGTGATGGTTGATGCCGCAGTACTCGTTGCAGACGATCGAGAAGGTGCCCGACTGGTTCGGCGTCACCTTGATCACGTGTTCATAACCGGGCACCACCTGGATGTTGATGTTGGTGGGCTGCAGCGAGAAGCCGTGGTTGTAGTCCATCGCGGTCAGGTGCAGCTTGTAGGTCTTGTCCTTCTCCAGCTCGAGGATGGGCCACCAGTTCCACAGCCGTGCGATCAGGTAGATGTCGGCGCCTTCGGGCGGCGCGACCACCGGAATCTTCTGGTCCGTCTCGGTGCGCACGGTGTACTTGTCGACCATCGCCTGCGTCTTGGCCGAGAACTTCTCGGGGGTCGTCTTGTAGGTCTCGGTCGAGAGGTTCTGCCGGCCGTAGGCATGCCAGTAGATCATCATGAAGAACATCACCATGCACCAGACGAAGGCGATGGCGATCCAGGTGCCTTCGACGCGGTCCAGGGGGTGTTTCCACCACAGCCGTTCCGACGGCGGGAGTATTGCGCTCATGTCGAGACTCCCTTACTTGGCCAGCGGAATGGTGAGGATGTCGATCACGCCCCACAGCGTGTAGACGATCATCGGAATCAGCACCCCGAGGAAGAGCAGCAGGAAGGGGTTGTCCAGCAGCTGCTGCATCAGGGGCACCTTGTCGTCTCCCGAGTCGTGGTCGCTCATGGCGTCTCCTATGTGTGATCGACAGGGCGCGATCTTTGTCGCAAGCGTGTTCCCGGAAACATGATGTGGAACAAGAATCGAACAAGACGGCCTGTTGGGGTATGTGCTGAGGGCAAATCAGGCACGTAGGATGCGCGTCATGACTCACACCGACCGGCGCTTCATGCTGCTGCGCCGCATGGCCTTGCTTTGCGCGGCGCTGGTGCTCGCCGTGACGAGCCTGAGCGCCACCATTCGGCTGAGCAAGGCGGGGCTCGGTTGCGAGGGCTGGCCGCAGTGTTACGGCCAGTCGCTGCGAGACGCGCAGCGCGGCAGCGCCGCCGCGC
>CAJPFZ010000587.1 GCA_905339355.1 Burkholderiaceae bacterium | reverse complement strand
CGCTGCTCGGGTTGCTGGTGTGGACGGTCGCGTCGCCTTGCCTGATCCAGATCTCGGGCGAGTTCGCGGGCACGAAGAAGCGGTCATTCGCCGTGTCCTTCAGGTCGCCGCTGTGGATGACGAAGCCCACCTGCGCGGCGGTGTTGCTGACCTGGATCGTGGCCGACCGGCCGAAGGCATCGCTGCCGCTGAAAGCCTTGGGCGACGTCCAGCCGGTGGCTTCACCGGCGGCCAGGCCCGTGCCCCACACGTGCAGGCCCCAGCCGGCGTAGTCGCCGCCCGGGCGCTGGTAGTGAACGATCGCGGTGGCGGCGTTGGCGATGCCGGCCGCGCACAGGATCAGCGCGATGGCGATGCGGCCAATGATGGTGTTCATGCTTCGTTGGTCCTCTCTCTGTCGTTTCTTGGAATCGCCGTCTGCGGATTCTTCTGGCCGTCGATCGCGAACTCGGCCGGCGGAAATCTAGTGACTTCGGAGCAAAACTTCACGCTGCGCTGCAGCACGTTCGCTGAAGAGAATCTGGTTTGAATAGACAGCCTATCTATATGACAAGAAACGACAAAGGCCGATCGATCCGGATCGAATCGAGCTTCGATCTACAGCAACGTTACAAAAGAAAGTAGTGAAGCTACTTGTCTGACTGTGAAGTGGCCCGCACTACATGGACCTTGATCTGTTCGAGCCAAGCGAGACGGCCTCATCGCCTGTCCGTGCCGCGTACGCATGACAACGCGCGCGCCGGGGGCTGTGCAGCTATTCACGGGGAGGGCATGTTCGCGCGCTGCCACGTCTTGGCGGGCAGGTCCGCGGCGCAAACTCTGGGCTTCGGCGGTCGGACGATCGTGTCCCAGCCCGCCGAGCGCAGTACACCCATGTCGATCTCTTCACGGCCCCGAACCGCTGCCCTTCGCCGGCTCGCTGCCATCCCCCGCGCGCTGCCATGGCTCGCGCTTGCGCTGCCGCTCGCTCTCGCGGTGACGGGCCTGCTGTCAGGCGCCCTCGACTTGCACCTCGTTTTCGGCATCGACTGGTTCGCGCCATCACCGGGGCTGATCGCCGCCGGGCTGCTGCTCGCGGCGCTGGCATGGTGGGCGCAGGCGCGCCGCGGCGACCGCAAGGGGGCGTTCGATTCGCTGCTCGGCGAACGGCAGATCCTTGTCGCCTCGCTCGCCTTCGTCGGCGTCGCCGCGATCGGTGCCGCGCTGCTCGGCATCGCGGGCGAGGCCCGCTCGCGCCTGGAAGCCACGAACGCCGCACTGGCGGCGGCGGTCGACAGCCGCAGCAAGCTGCTCGACGAGGTGCTCGAAGCGAGTTCCCGCCGCGCCGCGCATGCGGCGAGCCGGGTGCCCGAGCTGCCACCCGCCGCACAGGCCGTCAACCACCAGGCCTTCCTCGACGCCAAGGTGCAGATCTCGCTGTTCGCACGCAGCCTGGTCGATACCGGCTACAGCGGCGCCGTCGTGACCACTGGTGCGGGACATCCGGTGGTCGCCGTCGGCGATGTGGCGCCGTCGCACGGCCTGATGGCGCGTTTCGTCCAGGCGGTGCCGACGCAGCTGCTGTGGGACGATGGGCTCGTGTTGCGCAGCCGCGCCCCGGTGGGCGACCGCTCCGGCGCGCTCGGAACCATCCAGCTGGACCAGCGGCTCGAGGCGCTGTGGCGAGACTTCTTCATCGCTTCGGGCTTCGGTTCCACCGGCGAAGTTCAACTGTGCGCAGGCGCCGATTCAGGGATCCAGTGCATCGTCGGGCGTGCCGACCGGGCGCCCTCCGCAACGCAGGGCGCCGAACCGGGCGGGCCACCGACGCCGATGGCGCTGGCGATCGCCGGCCAGAGCGGCGTGATGCGCTTCGTAACGCCGCAGGGCGAACATGTGCTGGCCGCGTACGCGCCGCTCGCGCCGCAGCTCGGCGTGGTCGTGCAGCAGCACGCGAGCGAGGCGTTCGCGCCGCTGCGGCGCACGCTGCAGTGGACCTTGCCGCTGCTCGCTCTGCTGGTGCTTGCCTCGGCGCTCGGCGTGCGCGCGCAGATCAAGCCGCTGGCGGCGCGCCTGGGCGCGGCGCAGCGCGAGGCGCAGCGCAATGAGGCGCAGATCCGCGCCGTGGTCGACAGCGTGGTCGAGGGCATTTTCTCGATCAGCGAGGACTGGACGATCACCGACGCCAACCGCGCTGCCTGCGACATGTTCGGCTACGACAGCGTTGCGCTGATCGGCCGCGAACTCGTCGACCTCGTGCCTGCACGGCTGCGCGAGTCGCACCGCGCGGCCATCGTGCGCTACCGCGAGACCGGCGAGAGCATGGTGGTGGGCCAGCGCGGCGTCGAACTGCTGGCGTGCAACCTCGAGGGCCGCGAGTTTCCCGTCGAGCTCACGCTCAGCGAGATGCTCATCGACGGCAATCGCGCCTTCACCGGCGTGGTACGCGACATCACCGCGCGCAAGGAAGCCGAGCGCCGCCTGTTCAACGAGAAGGAGCTGCTGCGCGTGACGCTCGGCGCCATCGGCGACGGCGTGATCACGGTCGACCGCTCGGGCCGCGTGACCTACCTGAACCCGGTCGCCGAATCGATGACGGGCTGGTCCTGCGCACAGGCGGCAGGCCGCGCGGCGAGCGATCTGCTGCACCTCGTGGACGGCGGCAGCCGCGAGCGCGTTCCCGACCCGGCCGTGCACGTGCTGCGCTCCTCGCAGGCACTGACGCGCGACCACGACGTGGTGCTCGTGTCGCGCGACGGGAGCGAGCGGCCGCTGGAAGACGCGGCGGCGCCGATCTTCGACGCCGAGGGCCAGCTCGCCGGCGCCGTGGTGGTGCTGCACGACGTGACGCGCGCGCGCAAGCTGGCGGCGCAGCTGTCCTACCAGGCCACGCATGATCCGCTGACCGGGCTCCTGAACCGCGCCGCGTTCGAAGACCGTCTCGACGACATGCTGGCCGCGCCCGGCGACGAAGGTCAGACCCACGGGCTGCTGTTCATCGACCTCGATCAGTTCAAGGTCGTCAACGACACCTGCGGCCATGCCGCCGGCGACCTGCTGCTGCGCCAGCTCGCGAAGATGCTGCGTGCGGCGCTGCGGCGCGCCGACACCATCGCCCGCCTCGGCGGCGACGAATTCGCGGTGCTGCTGCACGACTGCCCGCCGCAGTCGGCGCTGCAGGTCGCAGACAACCTGCGCGCGCAGGTGCAGGACCACGTCTTCACCTGGGAGGCGCGCCGCTTCCATGTCGGCGCGAGCATCGGGCTCGTGTGTTTCAGCCCAGGCGAGTTCGACCGCGCCGGCGTGCTGCGAGCCGCCGACTCCGCCTGCTACGTCGCCAAGGAAAAGGGGCGCAACCGCATCCACGCCTTCCACGCCAACGACGCCGACCTGGTGCGCCGTGCCGGTGAGATGGACTGGGTGAGCCGCCTGCACCACGCGCTTGCCGAGGACCGTTTCGTGCTGTATGCGCAGCCCATCGTCGGGCTGCACCGCAGGCCTGACGACACGCCGCGGTTCGAGATCCTGCTGCGCCTGCTGGACGAGGACGGGCGGCTCGTTCCGCCGATGGCCTTCATCCCGGCGGCGGAGCGCTACAACCTGATGGCCGAGATCGACCGCTGGGTGATCGGCCACGCGCTCGCCGAGCACCGCCGGCATCGCGACGCGCTCGGCTGCGCAGTCCACTACAGCATCAACCTGTCGGGGGCGTCGCTGTCACAGGAGGGGCTCGGCGACTTCATTGGCGAGCAGCTCGCCATCCAGCAGACCCCGCGCGGCGAAATCTGCTTCGAAGTGACCGAGACGGTGGCGGTGGCGAACCTCGACGCCGCGATCGCCTTTCTCGGGCGCATACGCGAGGCGGGCTGCGAGGTGGCGCTGGACGACTTCGGCGCCGGGATGTCCTCGTTCAACTACCTCAAGCGCCTGCCGCTCGACTACCTCAAGATCGACGGCGGCCTGGTCAAGCGCATTGGCGAAGACGCGGTGCACCGCGCGATGGTCGAGGCGATCCACAAGATCGGCCGCCTGATGAGCCTGCGCACCGTGGCCGAGTTCGTCGAGGACGATGCCATCCTCGGCGCGCTGCGCGGCGTGGGCGTCGACTTCGTGCAGGGGTATGGCATCGCGCGGCCGGAGCCGCTCGTGACGAGCTTCGCGGCGCTGGAGCCGCGCGCGCAAGTCGCGGACGAAGAACTCGACGCCGACAGATGAGCACGGGTGCCGGGGCGCTGATCCGCCGCGGCAGCCAGGGGCGAAGCGCCGCGCCAGGCGCGCTTCGCTCCTCGGCGCCCCGTTACTTCTTCGTTGCCTCGATGGCCTTGAACAGGCTGTCGACGTAGGGCTTGCCGAGTTCGGTCTCGGCCCACTGGCGCACCGGCGGCTGGCTCAGCTTGCGGAACTCGCCGATCTGCGCGGCGGTCGGCACGTAGACCTGCATGCCGAGCTTCTCGAGGATCGCCTTGGCGTTCTTGTCCTGCTCGCTGGTCATCTTGCGGTGGATGTCGACCGCTTTCCTGGTGCCCTCGTCGACGGCCTTGCGCTCGGCGGCGGTGAGGCCCTGATAGAAGCGCTCATTGACCATGTAGGCGTGCACGGACCATACGTGGCCGTCGAGCGTGGCGTACTTCTGGTGCTGGTAGAGGCTCGCGGCCAGGATGTTGGTGACGCCGTTCTCCTGCCCGTCGACGACCTTCTGCTGCAGCGCCGTCGGCAGCTCCGCCCACGGGATCGCCGAGGGCGACGCGCCGAGCGATTCGATCATCGTCTTGAACACCGGCGAGGGTTGGATGCGGATCTTCATGCCCTTCATGTCGGCCGGCGTCTGGATCGGCCGGGCGCTGTTGGTGAAGTGCCGCACGCCGTTGTCGGCCAGGCCGAGAAGCCGGATGCCGGTCTTCTTGATCATGTCGGCGGAGAACTCGTCCTTCCACGCCGAGTCGTAGACGCGCCAGGCGTGCTCGTGGTTGTCGTAGAGGAAGGGAATGCCGAGCACGCCGATCGGCTTGTGCACGGTGGCGATGGCGCCGTCGTGCGCAACCGCGAGTTCCAGCGTGCCGAGCTTCAGGCCTTCCATCGTCGCCTGGTCCTTGCCGAACTGGCCGGCCGGGTAGATCTCCACCTTGACCGAGCCGTTGGTCGCCTTTTCGACATGTTCCTTGAACGCCAGTGCCGCCACGTGCTTGGGCTGGTCGTCCTTGGCGGGCTGGAAGTGCGCGTACTTCATCACCTTCTGGCCATGCGCCAGCGGCAGCACCAGCGCCAGCGCGGCGGTGATGGCGAATGTCTTCAACTTCATGGTATCTCCTTGAAAGTCCACGGGGGAGTAGTCAACGGGCGTAGCCGAACCAGGCAGGCACGGTGGTGCTCAACTGGGGCATCAGAACGACAGCGAGCAAGACCACCAGCTCTGCAGCGAGCAGCGGCAGGATCGCCTTCGAGAGCACTTCGAGTCGCAGTCTGGAGACCGTCGACATCACGAACAGCACGCCGCCCACCGGCGGCGTGATGAGACCGATCGTCAGGTTCAGCACGATTGCCATCGCGAAGTGCAACGGGTGGATGCCGAACTGATCGGACAGCGGCGCGAGCACGGGCACGAGGATGATGACCGCCGGCAGCGTGTCGATGAACAAGCCGCAGATCAGCACGAACACCATCACGATCAGCATGATCGCCACCGGCTCGGTCGTGAGCGTGCCGATCGCGCTGGCGATCGCCTGCGGGATCTGCAGCAGTGTCAGCAGCCACGCGAACAGCGAGGCCATCGAGACGATCAGCAGCGCCGCCGAGGTGACGAGTCCGCTTTGCAGCAGCACCTTCGCGATGATCGGCCCGTTGAGCGTTCGCGTGACGAAGAGTCCGATCAACAGTGCGTAGAACACGGCCACCGCGGAGGCTTCGGTGGGCGTGAACAGACCGGTGAGGATGCCGGCGATGATGATCAGCGGCATGAGCAGGACCGGGGTCGCCTTCCACAGCGCGCCGAGGCGCTCGCGCCAACCCATGCGTTCATGCGCTGCGCCGTAGCCGCGCTGCACCGAGATCCAGTGGTTCATCCCCATCAGCGCAAGGCCCAGCAGCAGGCCCGGCACCACGCCGGCCAGGAAGAGCCCGGCGACGGTGACGCGGCTGTCGGTCAGCGCGTAGATCACCATGATGATGGAGGGCGGGATGATCGGGCCGATGGTCGCCGTGGCCGCCGACAGTGCCGCCGAGTAGGGCTTGTCGTAGCCGCTCTTGGTCATCATGCGCATCTCGACGGCGCCCGGCCCGGCTGCGTCGGCCAGCGCCGAGCCGCTCACGCCGGCGAACATCATCGAGGTCACGACGTTGACGTGGCCCATGCCGCCGCGGATGTGCCCGACCAGCGAGTTGGAGAAGCGCAGGAGCGCGGTGGTGATGCCGCTGGCGGTCATCAGGTCGGCCGCGAGGATGAAGAACGGCACCGCCATCAGCGGGAACGAGTTGATGCCGTCGAAGAAGCGCTGCGGCACCGACAGCAGCGACAGCTTGCCTTCGATGGTGAGCGCCACCAGTCCGGCGCCGCCCATGGCGAAGGCGATAGGCAAGCCGAGGATCAGGCCGACCGCGAAGACGATGAACAAGGGCGCGGTCATCGGTCATTCCCCTTCGAAAGCCGGGTCCTGGATCTCCTCGAAGCGGCGTTCGACGAACTGCCGCCAGAAGAGCACGAGGTGCAGCAGCATGGCCGCTGCACCGAGTGGGACCGCGAGGTAGGGCAGGCCGCTCGGAACGTTCAGCACCGGCGTTTCCTGGTCCCAGGTGAACATGGCGATCTGGATTCCCAGCACCACGAGGGCAGCCAGAAACACCGCGATCGCCACCGCGAGCAGGTTGCGCAGCGCGCGCCGCGAGAGGGCGGGCAGCCAGTCCTGCAGCGTGTCCACGGCAACGTGGCGTCCTTCGCGCAATGCGAGGCCGGCGCCGAGGTAGGCCACCCAGATCATCTCGTACTGCGTCACTTCCTCCACCCAGACGATGGATTGATTGAACAGGTAGCGCATGACGACATTGACGAAGACGAGCACCGCCATGGACGCCATCAAGCCAATGACGAGCCACTGGTTCAGGCGCACGAATGCGTGTTCCAGCAAGGCGAGGGCGCCGCTGCGCGGCGAGGGGGCCGGGGTCGAGAGCATGAGTCTGGCGTGGGTTGGGCGCAGGTGGGGGGCAAACGGAGCGGATGCGATGGTATGTGATATATCAGATGTCACAACAGCGATAACCCTATACTTCGCCATCTCGGAAGGGTTTGTGAGACATGACACGCACGCTTCAGCTCGAACGTCCCCAACTGCTCACGGAGAGGGTCTGCGAGCGAATCCGCGACGCGATCATCGACGGCGACCTCAAGCTGGGCGAGCAGGTCTCCGAAGCCCAGCTCGCGCAGCGGATGGGGGTGAGCAAGACGCCGGTTCGCGAGGCCTTGCTGCGTTTGAAGGGCGAGGGCCTGGTCGAGATCCATCCCCAGCGCGGTACCTACGTCTTCCGCCTCGGGCCGGAGCAGGTGGCGCGGCTGTGCCGGTTCCGCGCGATGGTGGAGACGGCGGCGCTGCGCGAGGCGATGGCCGAACGGCCGGGATCTCTGGCGCGTCAACTCGCGCTGCGTGTGGGCGACATGAAGAAGGCCGAGCGCGCCGGGGACCTGAAGGCGCTGGCGCGCATCGACATGGACTTTCACTGGCAGATCCTCTCGCATTGCTCCAACCCTTATCTGCGTGCCGGGTATGAGGTCATCCGCTCTCAGTTGATCGCGCTGCGGCATCGCACGCCGCTCGCCGATGCCGTCGACAGCCATCAGGTGCTGGTCGACGCGGTGGCCAAGGGCGACGTCGAGACGGCATGCGCGCTGCTCACCGAGCACGTTCTGGACAACGAGTCGCGTTACCAGACGGCTTGCGGGGTGGACTGACGTCCGGCTGAAAGCCGGGCTTCAGTCCACCCTGCGGGTGCACGCACGGCTCCCCCAAGCCCCCTCCGGGAAGGGGCTCCAGCATGTTTGACGGCACCCACCAGCCTCCCTCCGAGAGGGAGGCTCCAGCATGTTCGACGTGAGCCGGCCTGACGGCCGGCGCTGCATGCGAAGTCGGGGTGCCGATCGGATCTCAAGCCGGCAATTCCACGCCAGCATCCGGGCCAGGGTAATTGCCGATTCGTCTGGAACTGATATCTCAGATACGATATCTCGATCCAGCCGTTGACGATCGCCTTTCGCCCCATGACAACACTGCCTGCGTCCCGCCTCGTCGTCGCCATCGATGACGGCTACTCCTCCTACGACCAGGAAGAGAGTCTCCTGGCGACCGTGGGCGCGCGCCTCGAGGTCCGCCCCTGCGCGCGCAGCGAGCAGCGTGCGATCGAGGCCGTGCGCGGCGCGGATGTGGTGCTGGTGCGCGAATCGCCGGTGACGCGCGCGGTGATCGATGCGATGGACCGTTGCAAGGGCGTGGTGCGCTATGGCATCGGCGTCGACAACATCGACCTCGATGCCGCGCGAGAGCGCCGTATCGCCGTGGCCAACGTGCCCGACTACGGCACCGAGGAGGTCAGCACGCATGCCGTCGCCTTGTTGCTGGCGGTGGTGCGGCGCATCGTGGTCCGCGACCGCGAATTGCGTGCAGGGCGCTGGAGCGTTGGCAAGGTCGACGCGATGTTCCGCCTGCGCGACCGCACGCTGGGACTCGTGGGCTACGGCCGCATCGCTCGCCAGACCCACGAGAAGCTTGCCGGCTTCGGCTTCGGCCGGGTGCTGGTGCACGACCCGCTGGCCGAACTGCCGGCGACCGTCGAGGCAGCCAGCGTGGCAGAAATCTGCGCCGCGGCCGACGTGATCTCGCTGCATGCGCCGCTCACCCCGCAGACACGCCACCTGATCGACGCCGAGCGGCTCGCGCTGATGCGCCCGACAGCCATCCTCGTCAACACCTCGCGCGGCGGCCTCGTCGACATGGACGCGCTGCATGCCGCGCTGGCCAAGGGCCGCCTGCTCGGCGCCGGGCTCGACGTCTTCGAGCACGAGCCGCCCGACACCAAGCACCCCCTGTTCCAGCTTGACAACGTCGTCGTTTCGGACCACATCGGCTGGTACAGCGAAGAGGCGATGCGCGAGGTCCAGCGCAAGGCCGCCGAGGAAGCTGTGCGCGTGCTGTCCGATGCACGCCCCAGGCATTGGCTCAATGCCTGGTGACGCCACCCCCGATTCCCACAGGACTCAACGGACTCAACGGACTCAAAGGAGTATTCGAATGAACGACATCATCGATGGATTCAAGACGGTGGCCGTGGCCTCGGTGGCCGACGCGGTCGACAAGGTGTGCGGCAAGCGCGGCTACATGGACGCAACGATCAAGCCGCGCATCAACGACAAGCGCGTCGTCGGGCCGGCCGCCACCGTGCTCGAAGCGGCCACCGACGAGTTCGTGCCGCCGCAGCACGCGCTGGACCTGATCGACGAGGCGCCGCGCGGCAGCGTGATCGTCATCTCGATCGCCGGCGGCGAGCCCAACGTCGCGGTCTGGGGCGGCCTGATGACGGCCGGTGCGGTGGCCAACGACCACGCCGGCGCCATCCTCGACGGCGCGGTGCGCGACCTCTCGGAGATCCGCCGCGACTACGGCTTCCCGGTCTACGCGCGCGACGTGAGCCCGGGCACCACGCTCGGTCGCTACAAGACGGTCGCCTCGCAGGTTCCCGTCGTGGTCGGCGGCATCGTCGTGCACCCGGGCGACATCATCGTGGCCGACATCGACGGCGTGGTGGTGGTGCCGAAGGACAAGGCGGCCGAGGTTCTCGCCATGTCGCGCGAGATCGACGAGCGCGAACTCGAGCAGGCCAAGCTGATCATCAAGGAGCGCTCGCTGCGCAAGGGCCTGGCCAAGTACGGCCGCATCTGAGCAGTTGAGCCAAAGGCCGACGCGATGCCATCCCCGCAAACCGCCGCTCGCCGAACCATCGTCTCGATCGGCGAGGCGATGGTTGAGTTCAACCAGACTCGCGCCGGCGAGACCACCTACGTGCAAGGCTTCGGCGGCGACACCTCGAACTGCCTGATCGCCGCCGCACGGCAGGGCGCGTCGACCCGCTATCTCTCGCGGGTGGGCGGCGATGCGTTCGGCCGCATGCTGCTCGGGCTGTGGCAGCGCGAAGGCGTGGACACCGCTTTCATCGAGGTCGACGACGCGGCGCCCACCGGCGTCTACTTCGTGACCCACACACCCGGCGGCCACGAGTTCGGCTACCTGCGCGCCGGCAGCGCGGCGAGCCGGCTGGCGCCGTCGTCCGTGCGCGCGGATCTGTTCGACGGGGCGCGCTTCCTCCATGTCTCGGGCATCACGCAGGCGATCAGCACCAGCGCCTGCGACGCGAGCTTTCAGGCGATGGCGGCGGCGCGCGAGCAGGGCGTCGAGATCGCCTACGACCCCAACCTTCGCCTGAAGCTGTGGCCGCTGGCGCGCGCCCGGGCGGTCGTGCGCGCGAGCATCGAGCAGGCCGACCTGCTGCT
>CAJPFZ010000586.1 GCA_905339355.1 Burkholderiaceae bacterium | reverse complement strand
GTCCAGCCCGCCCGCCTCGTTGCGCCGCACGCGCAGGAACTCCTGGCGCCGGTCGGGGCGCGGCCAGTCGAAATCGGCGCGCAGCGAGGCGGCGCGCGGTTCGAGCGCGCTCGAACCCTGCAGATGCAGCAGCACCGGACGCACGGCCAGCACGAAGGTGATGAAACTCGACACCGGGTTGCCCGGCAGGCCGATGAAATAGGCCGCGCCGCCTTCGGCCCGGCTCACCTCGCCGAAGGCCAGTGGCTTGCCGGGCTTGATGGCGATCTGCCACAGATCGAGCCGCCCTTCGGCCTGGACAGCGGGTTTGAGGTGGTCTTCGTCGCCGACCGAAACCCCGCCGCTGGTGACGATCAGGTCATGCCCTTGCGCAGCCCGGCGCAGAGCGTCGCGGGTCGCGTCCAGTCGGTCGGGCACGATGCCGAGGTCGGTGCAGTCGCAGCCCAGCGCCTGGATCAGCCCCCGCAGCGTGAAGCGGTTGGAGTTGTAGATCGCGCCCGGCTTCAGCGGCTCACCCGGCATCACGAGTTCGTCGCCGGTGGAGAACAGCGCCACGCGCGGCCGGCGCGCCACCTTCAGTGTGGCCGCCCCCACCGACGCGGCCAGCCCGAGCGCTTGCGGTGTCAGCTTGTCGCCCCGATGGAGTACGACCGCGCCGTCCTGCACGTCCTCGCCTCGCCGGCGAATCCACTGGCCCGGCATCGGCACGGTGTTGATCTTCACGCCCCCGTCCACCGGCTCGCACTGCTCCTGCATCACCACGGCGTCGGCGCCTTGCGGCACCTGCGCGCCGGTGAAAATGCGCGCGGCGGAGCCCGGCTGCAGGGCGACCGGCGGCTGGCCCGCCGGGATGCGCTGGCTCACCGGCAGCACGGTGCCCGCGGCAGGCACGTCGGCGCAGCGCACGGCATACCCGTCCATGGCGGTGTTGTCGGCCGGGGGCACGTCGAGCGCGGAGCAGACGTTTTCCGCCAGCACGCGTCCAAGCGCATCGAAGGTGGAAACGTCGTCGGCCTCAGCCGCCGGAAGCGGGCGGATCGCGGCGGTCAGCCGGTCCAGGGCCTGCGCCAGCGTCAGCATGGGGGCCCGTGGAGGCGTCGTCGAAGAGGGGTGATCGGTACTCATAGCGCTCGGGATTTCCAAGGAGGAAATGTGCCACGGCGTCGGGGTCGTTGAGGTCCAGCAGGGGCAAACCGGTCGGCTCGGGCAGTTGCTGCGGGCTGTCGGTCGAGATCGCCACGACGAAAGGGTCGTTGGGATACTGCGCGGGCTTGCCTGCCGCGGCGCGCCAGACCTCGATCTTCAGCAGGTCGGCATGCTTGAAACCCTCGACGAGCACCCAATCGCATTCGTAGAGTTCGGCGATGAGCTGGTGCACCGTCGGCTCGCACTGCACCTCGTATTCGCGGATCTTGGCGAGCCGCCGGTCGGAGGCGACGACCACCTCGAAGGCGCCGGCCTCGCGGTGGCGCCACGAGTCCTTGCCCGGATGGTCGATGTCGAAGTCGTGGTGCGCATGCTTGACGACCGACACGCGCTGGCCGGCGAGTTTGAGCCGCGCGATCAACTGCTCGACCAGCGTCGTCTTTCCAGAACCCGAATACCCGCTGAAGCCGACAACCTTCATGACTGCATGATGCGCTCCAGCGCTCCGTTCTCAGCCTGCGCCTCCCGGCGAAGGCCGGGGCGAGGGTTCAGGCATTCTCTGCGATGAAGCGCTTGACTGCCTGAGCATCGACCCGCATCACCGTGAAGCGCTTGGGCAGCTGCTCGATGCCTCGCATCGCGGCGGGCCGATCGGGCTCGCGGCCGAGCGCCTCGACGATGGTTTCGGCGAACTTGGCCGGCAATGCGGTCTCGAGCACGATCATCGGTACGCCGGGTTCCACGTGCCGGCGCGCGACCTTGAGCCCGTCGGCGGTGTGGGTGTCGATCATCGTCGCGAAGCGCTGCCAAGTGTCGCGGATGGTCGCCAGCCGATCGGCATGTGTGCTCGAGCCCGAGACGAAGCCGTATTCGGCGATGCGCGCAAATTCCTCGCGGCTCAGCGTGAAGGCGCCGTGGTCCTCGACTTCGGTCTTGAAAAGCTGGCGCGTGCGCGCCGCGTCGCGGCCCAGCAGATCGAACACGAAGCGCTCGAAGTTCGAGGCCTTGGAGATGTCCATCGACGGGCTCGAGGTCTCGTGCGTTTCGGCGCTGCCGCGCACGCGGTAGGTGCCGGTGCGGAAGAACTCGTCGAGCACGTCGTTCTCGTTGGTCGCGAGCACCAGGCGCTTGATCGGCAGGCCCATCATGCGCGCGACGTGGCCCGCGCAGATGTTGCCGAAGTTGCCCGACGGCACGGCGAAGCTCACCTGCTCCTCGTTGTGCCTGGTGGCCTGGAAGTAGCCCGCGAAGTAGTAAACGACCTGCGCCAGCAGGCGTGCCCAGTTGATCGAGTTGACCGTGCCGATCTTGTGCCGGCGCTTGAACTCGAGGTCGTTGGACACCGCCTTGACGATGTCCTGGCAGTCGTCGAACACGCCCTCGACGGCGATGTTGTGGATGTTCGCATCTTGCAGGCTGAACATCTGCGCCTGCTGGAAGGCACTCATGCGGCCGTGCGGACTCAGCATGAACACCTTCACGCCCTGCTTGCCGCGCATCGCATACTCGGCCGCGCTGCCGGTGTCGCCCGACGTCGCGCCCAGGATGTTGAGCGTCTCGCCGCGGCGGCCCAGTTCGTACTCGAACAGGTTGCCGAGCAGCTGCATCGCCATGTCCTTGAAGGCGAGCGTCGGCCCGTTGGACAAGGCCTCCAGCTGCACGCCGGGCTCCAGCGGTTTGAGCGGCGTGATCTCGCGCGTGCCGAAGATCCCGGGCGTGTACGTTTTCGCGACCAGCGCTTTCAGGTCGGCGGCCGGAATGTCGTCGATGTAGAGAGACAGGATCGCGAACGCGAGCTCGGGGTACGGCAGGCCGCGCCAAGCCGACAGCGTCGCCGCGTCGACCTTCGGATAGTGCGTCGGCAGGTAGAGCCCGCCATCAGGCGCCAAGCCCTCGAGCAGGATCTCGCAGAAGCCGCGCTCGGTGCGGTCGCCGCGCGTGCTGATGTACTTCATGGCTGCACTCAGTTGAGCTCTTCCTTGCGGATGCGCACGATCGGCGCGAGCACGGTCGGCAAGGCCTGCATCTGCGCGATGGCCTTGTTCATCTCGCCTTCGATCGTCTCGTGCGTGAGGATGATCACGTCGGTCTTGGTCTGGCCCTGCGCATCGGCGTCGGTGGGCCGCTGCAGCAGTGCGTCGATCGAGATGCCGCGCTCGGCCAGGATGCCGGTGATGCGGGCCAACACGCCGGCCTGGTCGGCCACCTGCAGCCGCAGGTAGAACGAGGTGCGCACCTGCTCGATCGGCAGGATCGGCGTCGTCGCGAGTTCGTCCGGCTGGAAGGCGAGGTGCGGCACGCGGTGGTTGGGGTCGGCCGTGTGCAGGCGTGTGACGTCGACCAGGTCGGCCACCACGGCCGACGCGGTCGGCTCGGCGCCGGCGCCTTTGCCGTAGTACAACGTCGTGCCCACGGCATCGGCCTGCACCAGCACGGCGTTCATCGCGCCTTCGACGTTGGCGATCAGCCGTTTGGACGGCACCAGCGTCGGGTGAACCCGCAGCTCGATGCCTTCGTCGCGCCGACGCGTGATGCCCAGCAGCTTGATGCGGTAGCCGAGCTGCTCGGCATAGGTGATGTCCGCGGCCTGCAGTTTGGTGATTCCTTCGACGTGGGCGCGGTCGAACTGCACCGGGATGCCGAAGGCAATCGCGCTCATGATCGTCGCCTTGTGCGCCGCGTCCACGCCTTCGATGTCGAAGGTCGGGTCTGCTTCGGCGTAGCCGAGCTTCTGCGCTTCGTTCAGCACGGTGGCGAAGTCGAGGCCTTTGGCGCGCATCTCCGACAGGATGAAGTTCGTCGTGCCGTTGATGATGCCGGCGATCCACTCAATGCGGTTCGCGGTCAGGCCTTCGCGCAGCGCCTTGATGATCGGGATGCCCCCGGCCACTGCCGCTTCGAACGCCACCATGACGCCCTTCTCGCGGGCGGCCGCGAAGATCTCCGTGCCGTGCACCGCGAGCAGCGCCTTGTTGGCCGTGACGACGTGCTTGCCGGCGGCGATGCTCTCCATCACCAGCGCCTTGGCGATGCCGTAGCCGCCGATCAGTTCGATCACGATATCGATGTCGGGGTTCGCGATCACCTCGCGTGCGTCAGCCACCACCTTCGCATGGTCGCCGACCACCTCGCGGGCACGCGCGGTGTCGAGGTCGGCCACCATCGTGATCTCGATGCCGCGGCCGGCGCGGCGGCGAATCTCTTCCTGATTGCGGCGCAGTACGTTGAACGTGCCGCTGCCGACGGTGCCGATGCCCAGCAGTCCGACTTGGATGGGTTTCATGGTGCAGGTCTCTTTGGGCTCAAACGGAGTGGCGTTTGCGGTAGTGATCGAGAAAGCGCGCGATGCGGCCGATCGCTTCGCTCAGGTCATCGGAATTCGGCAGGAACACGAGCCGGAAATGGTCCGGCTGCGGCCAGTTGAAACCGGTCCCTTGAACGATCAGCACCTTCTCCTCGGCCAGAAGTTCGTAGGCGAACTGCTGATCGTCGGCGATCGGGTACAGCGTCGGGTCCAGCCTGGGGAACATGTACAGCGCCGCCTTCGGCTTGACGACGCTGACACCCGGAATCTGCGTCAGCAATTCGTAGGCGAGGTCGCGCTGACGGCACAGCCGCCCGCCCGGTGCCACCAGATCCTTGATGCTCTGGTAGCCGCCGAGCGCCGTCTGGATCGCGAGCTGTCCCGGCGTGTTGGAGCACAGGCGCATCGAGGCCAGCATGTTCAGGCCCTCGATGTAGTCCTTCGCATGCCGCTTTTCGCCCGACACCACCATCCAGCCGGCGCGGTAGCCGCAGGAACGGTAGTTCTTGCTCAGGCCGTTGTAGGTGACGAAGAACACGTCGTCGGCCAGCGAGGCGATGCTCGTGTGCGTTTCGCCGTCGTACAGCGTCTTGTCGTAGATCTCGTCGGCGAACACCACCAGCTGGTGCTGCCGCGCCACCTCGACGATCTGCTGCAGCAGTTCCAGCGGGTAGAGCGCGCCCGTCGGGTTGTTGGGGTTGATGACGACGATGGCCTTGGTGTGGGGCGTGATCTTCTTGCGGATGTCGTCGATGTCGGGAAGCCAGCCCGATTGCTCGTCGCAGACGTAGTGCACGGGCGTGCCGCCGGACAGCGCCACCGCCGCGGTGTACAGCGGATAGTCGGGCGAGGGCAACAGCACCTCGTCGCCGTCGTTGAGCAAGGCGTTCATGCTCATCACGATCAGCTCGGAGGCGCCGTTTCCGAGATAGACGTCGTCCACCGTCACACCGGGGATTTTCTTTTCCTGCGTGTAGTGCACCACCGCCTTGCGCGGCGCGAACAGGCCCTTGCTGTCGGTGTAGCCGGCCGTGTGAGGAAGGTTGCGGATCATGTCCTGCACGATCTCGTCGGGCGGCTCCAGGCCGAACGCGGCGATGTTGCCGATGTTCAGCTTGATGATCTTGTGGCCCTCGTCCTCCATCTGGCGCGCCTTGTCCAGGACGGGGCCGCGGATGTCGTAGCAGACGTTGGCGAGCTTGCTCGACTTGGCGATGGGCTTCACGGACTTCCCTTCCTCAGGACGCGGCGCTGTTTGCTGCACCGCAAAACCTATAATTTAACCATACGCCTTCCGGGGAAACCGCCGTGAAAATGCAGGCCGAGCGCATCGAAGGAACCAACGCCATCGCAAGACACGGCCCCGAAGGGGTCGTCGTGAACGATACGGAGTACCGGCACAGCGTCGTGGTGCCCTGGCAAGGGGACGTGCAAACCTGGTCCGCAGACAGCTTCGACAACTTGACCGCCGCGCATTTCGAGGCGCTCGCGGCGCATAAGCCGGAGCTCGTCGTCTTCGGCAGCGGCGCGCGCATCCGCTTCGTCAAGCCTGCCTTGCTGCGCTCGCTGATCGACGCGCGCATCGGCGTCGAAACCATGGACACGCCCGCTGCATGCCGCACCTATAACGTGCTGCTCGCCGAAGGACGCTCGGTCGTCGCGGCCCTGTTGTTCGACAGCGTGACGCCTGCTGCAAAGTGAGCATTCGCGAATGGCGGGAAGGATGGTCCTCTGCCTTATAATCACGGGCTACGCTCACAAAGCGCAACCGAGCAGAATACTTCATGACGCCAGCCCTCAACAAACCCCTACCGGAATTTGAAGCGCTTGCCACGGGTGGCGTGAAGTTCACCCCCCAGGCTTATGCCGGCCAGATCGTCGTCCTGTACTTCTATCCCAAGGACAACACCCCGGGCTGCACCACCGAAGCAATGCAGTTCCGCGATCACCACAAGGACTTCGTGAAGTCCGGCGCGGTGGTATTCGGCGTCTCGCGCGACAACATGGCTTCGCACGACAAGTTCAAGCAGGCGCTCGAGCTGCCCTTCGAGCTGATCGCCGACACCGAAGAGAAGCTGTGCCACATGTTCGGCGTGGTCAAGAACAAGATCATGTACGGCAAGAAGGTCAAGGGCATCGAGCGCTCGACCTTCCTGATCGACGGCACCGGCGTGCTGCGCGCCGAGTGGCGCGGCCTGAAGGTCGCCGGCCACGTGGAAGAAGTGCTCAAGGCGGTCAAGGCGCTGAAGAAGGGCTGAGCCGCCCAGCGACCAGAACGAGCCGGCCCGAGGCCGGCTTTTTCGTTTCTGCAAACCTATGGCGGTGACGCGACATTGGGTTGTCGCCTCACACCGGATGTGCATAATGGCTCATGCCCGTGAGTTGTGAAACGCGCACTCTCTCCATCAAGCCGCACAGGCGACTGTGCGGCTTTTTTTCTTCTCGGCGCCGGGCCGCTCCAGGCCAAGCGGCGCGCGGTCGGATCGAGGGTGCGGCGACCGGCGGGCATGCATTCATTCACGACGACTGGAGAACCCCCTCCCCATGCCACTGCCCAAGCCGCCTGCCAAACGAGCATCACTCCTGACGCAAACCGACTTCGACTCGCAGGCCGCGCCCAAACCGGGCAAACGTTCGCACAAGACCAGCCTTTCCGCAGAGCCGGCGTCGCCGGCTGAGCTCAGCCTGTATGACAGCCACGCCGACGTGGCGGCGCCGGTGATCCCGCCGGAGGCGCCTGCGGTGCAGCATCACCACGTCAGGCGCCCCTCTGCCGAGCCGCGGGTGCGCAAGCCGCGTGGCGACGGGCCGCCCAAGCTGTTCGTGCTCGACACCAACGTGCTGATGCACGACCCGATGTCGCTGTTCCGCTTCGAGGAACACGACATCTACCTGCCGATGATCACGCTGGAAGAACTTGACGGGCACAAGAAGGGCATGACCGAGGTCGCGCGCAACGCGCGCCAGGTCAGCCGCGACCTCGACGCGCTGGCCGCAAGCATGGGCGAGCGCGATGCGAGTGGCATGTCCGACGGCCTGCCGTTGTCGCGCACCGGCCACCGCGAGGCGGCCGGCAAGCTGTTTTTCCAGACCAACCTCGTCAACGTGAGCCTGCCGGCGGGGCTGCCGCAAGGCAAGGCCGACAACCAGATCCTCGGCGTCGTGCAGGCGCTGCGCGAGCAGGAGACCAAGCGCGACGTCGTGCTGGTGTCCAAGGACATCAACATGCGCATCAAGGCGCGTGCCCTGGGGTTGCCGGCCGAAGATTACTTCAACGACAAGACGCTGGAAGACGGCGACCTGCTCTACACCGGCGTGCTGCAGCTGCCGCCCGATTTCTGGGAGCGGCACGGCAAGACGATGGAGAGCTGGAACCAGGGCGGCCTCACCTACTACCGCATCAGCGGACCGATGGTGCCGGCGCTGCTGATCAACCAGTTCGTCTACCTGGAGGCGCCGGGCGCGGCGCCCCTGTACGCCAAGGTGACCGAGATCACCGGCAAGACCGCCGTGTTGCGCACGCTGCGCGAGTACACGCACAACAAGAATGCGGTGTGGGGCGTGACCGCACGCAACCGCGAGCAGAACTTCGCGCTCAACCTGCTGATGGACCCGGAGTGCGACTTCATCACGCTGACCGGCACCGCGGGCACCGGCAAGACGCTGATGACTTTGGCGGCGGGCCTGAGCCAGGTGATGGACGACCGCCGCTACACCGAGATCATCGTGACCCGCGTCACCGTGCCGGTGGGCGAGGACATCGGCTTCCTGCCGGGGACCGAAGAGGAGAAGATGGGCCCGTGGATGGGCGCCCTGGACGACAACCTCGAGGTGCTGTCCAAGAGCGACGGCGGCGGCGGCGAATGGGGCCGCGCCGCGACCAATGACCTGGTGCGCAGCAAGATCAAGATCAAGAGCCTGAACTTCATGCGCGGGCGCACCTTCCTCAACAAGTACGTGATCATCGATGAGGCGCAGAACCTGACGCCCAAGCAGATGAAGACGCTGATCACCCGCGCCGGCCCCGGCACGAAGATCGTCTGCCTCGGCAACCTGGCGCAGATCGACACGCCCTACCTCACCGAGGGCAGTTCGGGCCTCACCTACGCGGTGGACCGCTTCAAGGGCTGGCCGCACTCCGGTCACATCATGCTGGCGCGCGGCGAGCGGTCGCGGCTGGCGGATTTCGCGAGCGAGGTGCTTTGAAGTCGCCGGCGGCTCGCGTATCGTCATCCCGGCTTTCGCCGAGATGACGACCCGCGGCTCAGAGCCCTACTTCCTCAAGTAGTCGAAGAACGCCTTCGAATTCGTCTCGCGCCCGAGGAAGTCGCGCACCAGCTGCTTCGGCGGACGCTGACCGCCCTGCCCCAGCACACGCTGCCGGTAGCGCATGCCGACCTCGGGGTCGAGCCGATTGGCCTCGAACGCCCTGCCCAGGTCCTTGGCCACGACGAGGCTCCAGAGATAACCGTAGTAGCCGGCCGCATAGCCCGTCGCCGCGTGAGAGAAGCCGGCCGGGAACTTGGAGCCGGGCACGTGGCCGAGCGGCGTGGCGCCTTCCATGCGTTCCCACAGTTTCATCGGCTCGATCACCTCGCGCCCGTGCAGTGCCAGGTCGTAGCTCGCGAACAAGTGCTGGCGCGCATAACGGATGCCCTTGCCATAGTCGCGTGCCTTGACTGCCTTGTCGATCATCTCTTCGGGCACGGGCTTGCACTTCGCGCAGACCTGCGCGAACAGCTTGAGCACCTGCTTGTCATAGACCCAGTCCTCGAGCATCTGCGACGGCGCCTCGACGAAGTCGCGTTGCACCGTCGTTCCCGCCTGCGACGAGTAGCGCGTGGCCGACAGGTTGTTGTGCAGCGCGTGGCCCAGCTCGTGCAGCAGTGTTTCCAGCTCGTCCAGCGTCAGGCCGTTGCGGTCCATGTTGACGATGAACGCCGCCTGGGGCGTGCGGCTCAGTTGAGTCGATCCATTGCGAAAGCTCCAGACCGCCGCGTGGTTGTACTTGCCGTCACGCGGGTAGAGGTCGACCAACAGCGTCGCCAACGGTTTGCCGGTCTTGGCATCGGTGGCCGCGTAGGCCTTCGCGTCGGCATGCCACAGCTTGGCGGGCACCGGCGTGTAGCGCACGCCGAGCAGCTTCTCGGCGATCTTCATGACGAACTGCAGGCTCTCCTGCGGCGGGAAGTAGGGTCTGAATGCCTCCTGGTCCACGCTGTAGCGCTCGCGCCGCACCCGCTCGGTGTAGAAGGGCACGTCCCAGCGATCGAGCTTCGTCGACTCGGCCGGCTGATTCAGGTGCTGCGCCTTGGCCTGCCGCAGTTCCGCCAGGTCGCGCACCTCGCGCTCGGTCAGCACCGCCTTCACTTCGTCGAGGAACCGCCCGGTGTTGACGCTGTTCTCCGCCATGCGCCGGCGCAGCTGGAAATCGGCGAAGTTGTCGAAACCGAAGAGCTGCGCATACTCGCGGCGCAGCGAAGCGATCTCTGCCAGCAGCTTGATGTTGGCGTCGCCGCCTTCGTTGAGCTTGGCGCGCCAGATGCGCTCGCGCGCCGCGGCGTTCTCGCCACGTTCGAGCACTGGCAGGTAGGTCGGGTAGTCCAGGCCCAGCAGCACACGGCCGGCGTCGTCGCGCGGCTTGTCCTTCCAGACGGCTTCCGGCACGCCGGCCAGCTCCTCGACGCTGAACGCCACCTTGGTTTCATCGTCGCGGATGTTCTTGTCGAACTGCTGGCCGAGTTCGGTGATGCGGTCATTGAGCTGCTTGGCCCGCGGGCGCTTGTCCGCCGGCAGCGCGACACCGGCGTCCTCGAAGCCCTCGATCGCCAGGCGCACGAACTGCCGGTCGATCGCGTCGCGTGGCTTCAGCCTGCGGGCGGCGCGGTACACCGTCTCGTTCTGCCCGAGCGTGGAATAGAAGTCCTGCCAGCGCAGCGAACACGCTTGCGCGGCGTCGCGGATCGCCTTGTCGGGATGCACGTTGATCAGCACCTCGATCGGCCCGGCGGCATCTTCGATGAAGGCGTTCAGCCGGTCGGTGGCCGCCGGCCAGCGGGCATTGGGCGCCTGCCGTTCCAGCGCCTTGACTCGCCTGGCACCGGTATCCAGGTCACGCTGGCACGCGGCAGCAATCGCCTGCGGATCTTTGAACTGCGGGAACGCCGGGCCGGGCAAGCCGGTCGCGGCAAACGAGGGAAGCGCGGCGGCGAGCGCGGCGCCGACGGCAAAGGACAAGGTGGATCGCATCGAGTCTCCAGCGAACAGGCCAATGGGTGCCGCCTCGTGAGCGGCAGGGGCGCATTGTGCCGGCAAGGCCCGTGCGCGCCCACTGGGAGTCGACCGAACGCGCGACCGCGCGACGGAATGCGGATCCGTGGGCTCAGGGCGCTGGGTTCACCAGGTCCTTGATCTGCTGCAGCGCCGACGGATCCTCGATCGTCGTCAGATCGCCTGGGTCGCGACGCTCGCACACCGCCTGGATTGCCCGGCGCAGCAGCTTGCCGGACCGGGTCTTGGGCAGCACGTTGACAAGGTGCACTCGCGAGGGCCGCGCCACCGCGCCGAGCTGCTGGTCCACGGTCTTCATGATGTCGCCCTCGAGGCGCAGGCGGGCTGCCTCGTCAGTCAGTCCATTCGCGTCCTTCACCACGACGAAGGCCATGGCGACCTGGCCCTTCAGCGCGTCCGCCACGCCAACCACCGCCACCTCGGCCACGTTCGGGTGGCTGGAGATGCTCTCCTCGATCTCGCGGGTGCCCAGGCGGTGGCCTGCCACGTTGATCACATCGTCGGTGCGGCCGAGGATGAAGAAGTAGCCGTCCTCGTCGCGAATGCCCCAGTCGAAGGTGCTGTAGATCAGCCTGCCCGGGATGCTCTCCCAGTACGTCTTGACGAAGCGGGCGTCATCTCGCCACACCGTCTGCATGCACCCTGGGGGTAGCGGTCCTTCGATCGCGACCACACCCTTCTGGCCGGCGCCGGTCAGCTCCTCCCCGCTGTGCTCGTCGATCAGCTTGACGTCGTAGCCGTACATCGGCACGCCGGGGCTGCCGAACTTGCTGGGCGCCTCCTCCACGCCATTGGCGATCGTCAGGATGGGCCAGCCGGTCTCGGTTTGCCAGTAGTTGTCGATGATGGGCTTGCCCAGCGCGTCGGCGATCCACTTGGCGGTCGTTTCGTCGAGCGGTTCGCCGGCCAGGAACAGCGCACGCAGCGAGCTGAGGTCGTACTGCTTGAGGTACTTCGCGTCTTGCTTCTTCAGCACCCGCACCGCGGTGGGCGCGCTGAACATCGCCGTCACCTTGTACTTCTCGACCAGGCTCCACCAGATTCCGGCATCCGGGCGGATCGGCAGGCCCTCGTACAAGATGGTCGCCATGCCGGCGATCAGCGGGCCGTAGACGATGTAGCTGTGGCCGACCACCCAGCCGATGTCGCTGGTCGAGAAGTAGGTCTCCCCCGGCTGGCCGAGGAAGATGTGCTTCATGCTGGCGGCCAGCGACACCGCGTAGCCGCCGGTGTCGCGCTGAACCCCCTTGGGCTTGCCGGTGGTGCCGCTCGTGTAGAGCGTGTAGCTCGGGTGGGTGGACTCCACCCATACACACGGGACCGGCGTCGCGAGGTGCTTGGCGCGCAGCGCGGCGTAGTCCTCGTCGCGGCCGGGGGCGCGCTCCATCGGCGCCATGCCGCGGTCGACCATGAGCACCTTGGCCGGCTTGTGCGCGGCCAGGCGGATCGCCTCGTCGAGCAGCGGCTTGTACGCCATCACCTTGCCGGCGCGGCTGCCCGCGTCGGCGCTGACGATCACGACCGGCTGCGCATCGTCGATGCGGCTGGCCAGGCTCACGCTTGCGAAACCGCCGAAGACCACCGAATGGATCGCACCAATGCGCACGCAGGCCAGCATCGCGAAGGCCGCCTCGGGGATCATCGGCATGTAGATCAGCACCCTGTCGCCCTGCTGGACGCCGAGTTCCTGCAACACCGCGGCCATGCGTTGCACTTCGGCATGCAGTTCGCGGAAGCTGTAGACGTGTTCCGCCCCCGTTTCGCTCGAGACGAAGATCAGCGCGTTCTGGTCGCCACGCGTTGGCAAGTGCCGATCGATGGCGTTGTGGCACAGGTTGGTGCGACCGCCGACGAACCAGTCGGCAAACGGCGGCTTGCTGTAGGCGCAGACCTCCTCGAAGGGCTTCTGCCAGTCGATCAGCGCGGCCTGCTCGGACCAGAAAGCGTCGCGCTCGGTGATCGAGCGCCGGTGGAAGTCGGCGTAGCGTTTCATCGGTTTGTCTCTCTCGTGGTCGGCGATGCGGGGGTGCGATTTCAAGCCAGCCCTCTGACGGCGCACTGACTGGCCGCGCGGCGCCGCACCGGCTTTGAGCCAGATCAAAGCGACGCCTTTGCATGCTACTTCACATCAGATTTCTGCGTTAACTGGTTGTCTCCATTGGCTTTTCAATCGGCATCGTGGTTGACGCACCGGACTGTCGCGCCTATCCTGCCGGCCAATGTACGCCGTGCCCGTCTTCATGTCCCGCTTCTC